>JASLNQ010000070.1 GCA_030745955.1 Dehalococcoidia bacterium
GTTTGACCCGGTCTGCACTCAGATTTGGGACAAAGCACCGCACCGTCTAATCTATCTGTAACCCGTTACGTAACCATTACCAATGGTGGTTATCCAGGATAAAAATCGGCCCGATCCAGCGCATGTGTAGAATCGTGTGCCGCCACAAACCATTGGCGGCAATCTCGGATCGTCCCAAGGGAGTATCACACCACTATGGACCTGGGAATCAAAGGAAAAGTAGCGCTCGTCACTGGCGGGAGTCGCGGACTCGGTCGTCAATCAGCGCTTGCGCTCGCCGCCGAAGGCGTCAATATAGCCATCTGCGCTAGGGGTGAGGAACGCCTGAATCAAACTGCCGCCGAAATTGAGGCGACGGGAGTAAAGGCCGGAGCGTACGTCGCCGACCTCGGTGATGAGACTGTGGCAGCCGACCTTGTCGGCAAGGCAGAAGCCGATCTCGGTCCAATTGAAATCCTCGTGAACAACGTCGGTGGCAGCCTGGGCACCTCCGACCTCGTCAGCTCCTCCCTGGAAGACTTTCATATGGTTATGGACGCCAACCTGTGGTCGGCTGTGGCACTCATGAAGCTCGTCGTCCCCGGCATGCAGCAACGCGGGTGGGGCCGCGTGATCAACATTTCGTCGATATTCGGCCGTGAATACGGTGGCACCGCTCCCTACATGGCTGCCAAGGCCGCGATGATCGCAGCCTCAAAACACACGGGAATGGCTGTTGCCAGAGATGGCGTGACCGTTAACTCGGTCGCACCCGGTTCGATTCTGTTCCCCGGTGGCACCTGGGACCGGTTCATCGAAAACAGCACGACCGAAACGGTCGACGAGTTCATCGCCCGCAACCTGCCGATGGGCAAGTTCGGCTGGCCCGAGCCCATTGGCGCAACCGTCGCCTTCCTCGCTTCGCAGCAGGCCGATCTGATCACCGGCGCCTGCCTGAACGTCGACGGCGGCCAGTCGCACAACCTCTTCTAAGCCAAGTCGGTCCTAGCGCGGGCGCAAAGCCAAACGAGATAGAACGAAGAAGGCCCCGGGTGCAGAGCCCGGGGCCTTCTTCGTTCTATCTCAAACCAATCAGGTAATCGCGTCAACCGCACCTCCGGTACCCGGGAAACGAGCCCCAGGCACTTCAGAAGCCTTACCGATCCAAACCGGCCAACGCCCACCGATCTCTCGGTGAACGTGCCACTGGCACCTAGGCGATGTCGACTGAAGCGCCGGCTTCTTCGAGCTTGGTCTTGGCGGCGTCGGCGTCGTCCTTGGAAACGGCCTCGAGGACTGCTTTCGGGGCTGCCTCGACCAGGTCCTTGGCTTCCTTCAGACCCAGCGGAGTCAGTTCACGCACTGCTTTAATGACGGATATCTTCTTGGCACCGATATCCTTCAGCACTACGTCGAACTCGGTCTTTTCCTCTTCCGCTGCCGGTCCGTCGGCTGCGGCGACCACGCCAACCTGTGCGGCCGGGGCAGCTGCGCCCACACCGAACTCTTCCTCCAACGCCTTTACGACATCGGCAAGGTCGAGCACCGACATTCCCTTGATCTCTTCGATCAACTCTTCTTTACTCAGGGCCATTTCTGGTCTCTCCTGTCTCAGCCGGGAAAATCTCCCGGACTCTCGTTACTTTTATCGATATTCGCTCGTGTTCAACAAGAACATACGGGCCACCGTTCGATCGCCTTCGCGGCTCACGCCACCTGTTCAGCTTCAGCTGAGCCCTCCTGCTGCTTTTCTACGTGTCGCTGGAGCACGATGGCCAGGGCCCTGACCGGGCCATTCATGACGACCGCCAGTCCGGTGAGTGGGCCGTTCATCGTACCGAGCATCTTTGCGATCAACTGGTCCCGTGAGGGGAGCTTCGAAAGTGAATCGATCCGCTCGGCTGTCAGCACGTCTGCATCGAGCATCCCGCCGATGATGTTCACCGGGAGATTGTGATCGTCAGCGTACTTCACCAGCGCCTTTGCGGCCGTTGCCGGATCGTTCTCGGAAACCACAAACCCGATCGGGCCGTTCATGGAATCCTTGAGTTCGGGCTTACCGGCCTCGTCGGCCGCGAGCCGGGCAAAAGTATTCTTGACAATCTTGAGCCGCGCACCGTTGCTCCGCAGTTCCCGGCGCAGGCCGGTCATCTGGGTTACGTCGATACCGCGGTATTCCGCTGCGATTACAAGCGACGATGACGAGAAGATTCCCGCTATTTCCGCAACCATCTCTCTTCCTTTATCAGTTGGCATTCCATCTCCTGTCTGCATCCGCAGCGGTCAGGCAGCCAGAGGCTCTGGTTTCCCGGAAGCGCCTTGCCGCCCGTAAAAGGCCAACAAAAAACCCCGGAACCATGTCCGGGGCGAAATGCGGTCACACTAACGGTGACACCTGCATAATCGGACCTCGGATGGCGCTTGAGCATTACCCCGATACTCGATCGGGACCAACTGTCTGCGGTCGCAGTATTCAACTGTACGCAATCATTCTAACCCGCCGCGGCCCTGAATTCCCAGCATAAACCACGGAGAATCAGTCGCAATCCCGGGCAGTTCGAGTCTGGCCGGCATAAACCGGGCATTCGAATACGCTCTGCAAGCGAGCCCGTTGTCCGGCGTTTACGTCCATCAACTGGTACCGGGCGCTAGCCAGACTGGGTCAGCTTCTCGAGCTCGGCGGTGTCGACTTTGAAAGCGGGACCCATCGTCGTGCAAAGGGTAACGCCTTTCACGAACGCTCCCTTCACACCGTCGGGCTTGGCCCGCATGATCGTCGAGTAGACGCTCGACAGGTTTTCGATGATCTGGTTGTCCTCGAAGCCGACGGTACCGATCCTGGCGTGGACGTTCGCACCACGATCGAGCCGGAGCTCGGCCCGCCCCTTCTTGGAACTGTCGATCGCGCTCTTGATATTGTCGGGCTGAACGACGGTGCCCGTGCGGGGGTTAGGCATAAGCCCTTTCCGACCCAGGTAGCGGCCAAGCCGCCCGATCTTGCCCATCTGGTCGGGAGTGGCGATTGCGACCTCGAAATCCGACCAGCCACCCTCGATGCGCTTGATCAGTTCGTCGTCCGCGACATAGTCGGCCCCGGCGTCCATTGCGGCGCGGGCCGCGTCGCCCTGGGCAAACACGAACACCCGGACTTCTTTGCCCGTGCCGTGTGGCAGTTCTGCCACTTCTCGCATCTGTTGGTCGGCATGCCGGGGATCTGCGTTCGTCGCGATATGAAGCTCGATCGCCTCGTTGAACTTGACCCCGGAAAACTCCTTGGCCAGCGCCACCGCCGATTCAGGAGAGTGTGTGCCAACACCGGCCGCTTCCGCAGCTGCGTTGTATCGTTTCCCGTGTTTTGCCATTTCGTAAATCTCCTGCCGGTGGTCCTGGCTCCCCCTGTTATTTTCGGGTGGGGTCCCTGCGCCAGGGCCGGCTAATTAATAACGCCCGGATAAATAAGGAAGCGCTAGTCAGTAACTTCCACGCCCATGCTCCGGGCGCTGCCTTCAATAATCTTCATTGCCGCCTCGACGTCGGTCGTGTTGAGGTCGGGCATCTTGGTCTCCGCTATCTGGCGGATCTTCGCGCGGTTGATCGTTCCGGCCGATTCGAGCCCGGCCGTACCCGATCCGCCGGGGATACCGGCCGCCTTCTTGATCATGTCGGAAGCCGGCGGTGTCTTCAGTTCGATCGAGAACGACCGGTCTGCGTAAACCGTCATTTCCACGGGGACGATGTTGCCCGCGAGCGATGCGGAACGCTCGTTGTATTCCTTCACGAACTGCATGATGTTGACACCGTGCTGGCCAAGCGCGGGCCCCACCGGAGGGGCCGGTGTGGCGCCACCCGCGGGCAGCTGCAGTTTGATCATGGCCATGACTTTCTTAGCCAATGGAGCGTTCCTTCGTCTCTAATCCCACGTACTGCGGGGATTCGTTATCTGATGCTTAAGACTTCTCTATCTGCAGGAAGTCGAGTTCAACTGGCGTCTCACGCCCGAAGAACGAAACATGGACGCGGACCTTGCCGCGGTCCTCGAGCACCTCGTCGACGGTGCCCATGAAATCGGCGAACGGGCCATCCTTGATCCGCACCGATTCGCCGCGCTCGAAGCCAACGCGCACTCTTGGTGCCTCCGACTTCATCCGGCTCATGATCCGGTCCACTTCCGAATCTTCCAGCGGGACCGGTTTCGGGCGCTTCTCGCGCTCGTCTTCAGCAGAAATGAACCCGGTGACACCGGGTGTGTTGCGGACCACGTACCACGACTCGTCGTCCATGATCATGTTTACGATCAGGTAGCCCGCATACATCTTCTTCTGGACAGTCTTGCGTTCGCCTTCCTTGATCTCCACCTCTTCTTCGGTGGGTACCACGACTTCGAAGATCTTGTCCTTCACGTCCATGGTGGAGACCCGCTGCTCAAGGTTCTTCTGAACGCGGTCTTCCTGGCCTGAGTACGTGTGGAGGATGTACCAGCGGGCTGCAGTATTGCCTGTTGTGCCGCTCTGGATAGTCATTGCTCTATGTGCCCGCGATAATCGAGACTAGTCGTGAGAACAGCATGTCGATCAGGCCTAGCAGTATTCCAATCGCAGTCGAAAGTGCGATCACCATTAACGTAAGGCGCGTGGCTTCCTGCCGGGTAGGCCATGTGACCTTTCGGAGCTCAGAGAAGACCTCGCTGAAAAACCTGAAGATCGAAAATCCAGAGGATCCCGAAATTCCCGGTCCTGAAGTGCTGCGTGCTGGTGTGCGTGCCAAACCGGACCCTTACCTCTTCTCTCGGAAAACCTGGGCGCAGCGGCAGACCGGGCAGAACTTCTTCAACTCAATCCTGTCGGGAGTGTTGCGCCGGTTCTTTTCGGTGTTGTAGCTGTACGCCTTGCACTCGGTGCAATTCATGACGATCAGTGTGCGGACTGCGCTTTTCCTGGCCATTGTTACGCTCAGTTCATCCTATCGGTTGTGTCGTCCTCGCCGTGCGTTACCGACACAACCATATTGTGGCCCCTGGCGACCGTTCGGGACCACGGTCCCGTTTCTTCTCGTTCTTCCGGAATTTCACGACTCCGGAGAATCGCGTCAACGCCCGCCAATTGTCTGGCGGGCGCTGACAGCTTGTTCTGGTACTAGTTTTCTACCCCGATGATCACGCCCGAGCCAACGGTGCGACCGCCCTCGCGGATGGCGAACCGGAGATTCTCCTCAAGGGCTACCGGGTACATCAGTTCAATGTTCATAACCGTGTTGTCACCCGGCATGACCATCTCGACGCCCTCTTCGAGCGTGATGTCGCCGGTGACGTCGGTCGTCCGGATGTAGAACTGCGGCTTGTAGCCGGGGAAGAACGGTGTGTGCCGGCCACCTTCGTCCTTTGTCAGCACATAGACCTGGGCCTTGGCCTTGGTCGATGGTGAAATCGATGACGGCTTCGCAAGCACCGCTCCGCGCGAGACTTCCTCACGCTCGATACCCCGGATCAGGCAGCCGACCGCGTCGCCGGGCTGGCCCTCTTCCAGGGTCTTGTGGAACATCTCAACCCCGGTGACCGTTGTGGAAATGGTCTTGCCGAAGCCCACGATCTCGATCGGGTCTCCGGTCTTCACGATTCCACGCTCGATACGGCCCGTAACGACGGTGCCCCGGCCCTTGATGCCGAATACGTCTTCGACGGGCATCAGGAACGGTAGCTCGGTTGCACGGTCCGGAATCGGGATGTATTCGTCGACCGCCGTCATCAACTCGTGGATCGACTGCACCCACGGGTTGTCGGCGTCTTCGAAATTCTCAAGTGCATCGAGTGCACTCACACGGACCACCGGAAGGTCGTCACCCGGGAAGTCGTTCTTAGTGAGTAGTTCGCGGACCTCGAGCTCGACGAGTTCGAGTAGTTCTTCGTCGTCGACCAGGTCGGCCTTGTTCAGTGCCACTACCAGTCTCGGCACGTTCACCTGGCGGGCCAGGAGAATGTGCTCGTAGGTCTGCGGCATGGGTCCCTCTTCGGCCGCAACCACCAGAATAGCACCGTCCATTTGGGCAGCACCGGTAATCATGTTCTTGATGTAGTCGGCGTGACCCGGGCAGTCCACGTGAGCGTAGTGACGGCCTTCCGTCTCGTACTCGGTGTGGGTCGTCGCGATCGTTACTCCACGCTCACGCTCTTCGGGAGCGTTGTCGATCTCGTCGAAGGCCTTGGCCCTGACGTTCGGATTACCCTGCGCGAGCACGTGAGTGATGGCGGCAGTGAGCGTTGTCTTGCCGTGGTCAACGTGCCCGATGGTGCCCACGTTCACGTGCGGCTTGCTTCGGTCAAATACTTGCTTCGCCATTATTCTCTAACGCCTCCGTAGTTCGGAGTCTCCTACGCTTTTCATCTCGCGTTTATGTTGATGGTGCTTAGCCTGGAGCCCACACCGAGGATTGAACTCGGGACCTCATTCTTACCAAGAATGCGCTCTACCACTGAGCTATGTGGGCCCGATAGAACCCCAAAGCTGGAATTCTACAAACAACCCATACCGTAATTCTGGTGCAGGGGGCAGGATTCGAACCTGCGAAGCCGTCAAGCGGCAGATTTACAGTCTGCTGGGTTTAACCACTCCCCAACCCCTGCCCAAACGGAAATATTACCACAGCGAAACTCGATTTCACTACGAGCGGCGACGATATTCGTAAGGGTTTTAGGCGGGCAGCAGCCCGAGCCTTTTTTGATTGGAGCCCTAGGGAGGATTTGAACCCCCGACCTACTGATTACAAATCAGTTGCGCTACCACTGCGCCACTAGGGCCCCGCCGGTTGAAAAACAACCAGTATCGATAGTAGCCACCAATGCGAACCCCGGTCAATGACCTGGGCCGCACTGAGATGACCATTACTTTGCCTCTGGCAGCACGAGCACGCGGGTTCTCGTGGAACCAATACTCGCCAGGTAACGAAACCATACTCGTTCCGACACAATCCATAAAACACCACGCGCGCCTTCCACCACCGCTTATCACGACGAGGGAGAGGTTTAGGGTGTGGGTGAAAGCTCAGGAGTACCATCACTGCCCACACATGAAAACCGCGACCCCACCCCGGATCTCTCGACTCCGATGACTACGCTCGGGACGCGTTGACCACAATCCCCTCTCCCTGGCCCTGGTGTGCCCTGCGGAGCTGCGACGCGCGACCAAGCAATCCGATTGCGCCCGGAGCTAACGGAGAGGGATAGGGTGTGGGCAAAACCGATCTATGCACCGACAAACCACCGTCACTCCCTGACCCACTCCTGAAAATGACCCGGAACGAAACCGCCCCAGTTACCGAAACCCACCACCAGTCGAAACGAACTTGACCCAGCCCGCCCCCGCACCCGACCGAACGCCTGAACCAAGATTCTTTTACGGCTGGGTAATAGTGGCCGTAATGGCGGTCGGGACCTCGGCGAGCATGGCCATGGGCTCGCTTAACTTCGGGCTGTTTATCGTCCCCATGGGAGACGAGCTGAAGATCGGCAGGTCGACTTTCGGCTGGGCCTCGTCGGCACGGCAGCTGGCGAGTGCGGCGACCAGCCCGTGGGTCGGGCGGCTCATCGACAGGCACGGTGCCCGCTACCTCCTTGCCGCCGCCGCGCTCATCGTCGGACTTGCAATGGTCGGGCTGGCGTACATCACCAACGGGTGGCAGCTCGTGGTCCTGTTTTCAATCATGGGGCTCGTTGGCATGGGTGGACCCGGCGCACTCGTCACCTCGGTGCCGGTGGTCAAGTGGTTCACAAGGAACCGGGCGAAAGCCGTCGCCTTCGCGTCACTCGGTATCCCAATAGGGGCGCTTGTGTTCATACCCCTCACCCAGGTCTTTATAGATGCCTGGGGGTGGCGAGTAGCGTGGGCTGCGCTGGCTGCGCTGGGTGTGGGCCTGATCGTTCCGCCCGCCCTTCTGTTCGTCCGGAGACAGCCCGAAGACATCGGGTGGCTCCCGGACGGCGATCGGTCTCCCCGGCAAGACAGCCGATCCGGATCTGAAATTAAGAGGGTCGATGAGATTTCGTGGACCACCCGGGAGGCAACAAGGTCAGTTGTGTTCTGGAAGCTTGTCCTGGTGTTCACGGGCGTTGCCCTGGCGTTGGGTACCATCGGCGTGCATCGAATTCCTGCATTCGTCGACCGCGGGGTCGACCCGGGCCAGATCGCCATTGCTACGGCATTCGACGCCGTGGCTGCCGGGATCAGCACTTTCGTGATGGGCAACCTCGCGCACCGAATTCCTGCCCGGTTCCTGGGTGCGCTGGGATTTTCGTTCCTCGCCGTCGCCGGTGTGATTACGGTCTATGCCGATACGTTTGCGCTGGTTTTCCTATCGATGGCGATCTTCGGGCTTGGCATCGGCGGCATGATGTTTCTCCAGAATTTCATCTGGGCCGATTATTTCGGCAGGGCCCATCTCGGGAGCATCAGGGGAATCGTCATGCCTATCACCCTCATCGTGGGTGGATCGGGTGCGCCCGCGGCCGGGTATGTGCGAGACATAACGGGGTCGTACGACAGCATCTGGTGGGTTGGGATCGCGATCATGACCGGCGCGGCAGTTCTCGGGGCGACGATAAAAGCTCCGGTTCACCCGAGCCACGTTGTCCGGCACTCACTCGGGGACCCGCGTTAGGCCACGCTCCTTGTAGAAGCGGTTCAGCGCCACCCCGACGACGACGGGTACTGGCACTATTTGTTGTCAGTGCTGCGCCGTCAACTTCTCATCTTCTGTGAGCCAATCAACCATTCTGTTCAGGTATCCCGAGGGATAACCAACTTCGCTTTGCCGGCGGAGATGGTCATGAATCCTGCTCCCGGGACCAGACCGTCCCGCACTTTTTCTTTTTTGCGGTGCTCTGCCACGTCCGGGAACGCGCGGGGTGCGGTGAATAGAGTCGATCGGAGATCTGCTACCGGAAACCCAGCCGAAAACAGTAGGTCGTCGATTTAGGTGATCGAGAAAAAATTGGCCGCTGAATAG
>JASLNQ010000071.1 GCA_030745955.1 Dehalococcoidia bacterium
GGGATCATCTCACCAACGTATATCGCGCCGTCGTCTCCCTTGCCCTGCGTCACCGACATCGGGTGGTGAATGTGGATCTGCTCGACGAACTCACCGTCGGTCGTGAAAACCTGGAGCCGAAAGTTCTCGCGATCGGCGACAACGACCCTGTCGGTCCCCAGCATGCTCACGTTGTGGGGGAGGCTGAACTGGCCCGGGTCGGTCCCCGGCTCGCCCCAAGACTTGATGTGGCCGCCGTTGGAGTCGAACTTGTGAATGCGTGAGTTGCCGTACCCGTCCGACACGAACAGCTCGCCGGTTGTCGGGTGAATGGCGATATCGGTGGGCCGGTTGAACATCCCCCCGCTCTGCCACTCGCACGGCTCTCCCTTCGTACCGAGCGTGAAAACCACCTCGCCCTCGCTGGTGCGCTTCTGCACGAAGTGGCCGTTGTCATCGACGACGTACAGGTTATCGTCGGCGTCGATCTCGATTCCGTGAGGCCTTACGAACTCGCCGTGTCCCATCCCACGCAGGAAATTGCCATCGGAATCGAACACCGCAATCGGCTCGGTGCCACGGTTGAAGACATAAACGTTGTCGTTCGAGTCAACGGCGACCGAGGTGGCATCGCCGCGGAAAGTCACTCCCATGGGCAGTTTTGCCCATCCAGCTACGGGCTCGAACCGGGTCTGTGCAGTTGCAGTTGTCATTAATCGCTCCGCCATTCTCGCCATACGTGTCTTTTTTACCATGCGTACAGGGCAGGTTTGAGTTCAGCCGGAATACCTGCCGCTCGCGCTCCCGATCTACCCGGAACGCGCCCCCTCAAGCCAGTCCTTTAGCTGTGCTGGCAGCCATTGCACGAGGCTGATACCGCGTTCAACGTCCGAGGACATCAACCTCCCACCGGCATGGACGGCCTCAACCACCGAATTCATCGCCTCCACCACCTCGGGGTGATCGGCATGGCCCGGGTGACCCAGCGACTGCGCGAGGTCCTGCGGTCCGAACGTGATCAGGTCGATGCCATCGACATCAAGGATTTCCTCGATCGTGTCGACCGCGTGCTTCGTTTCGATCTGTATCGAAACGGTCACTTCCCGGTTGAAGGCCGCCATGTACTCGGCGGGCGTCATAACGTGCATGCCGTAGTCGCGGCCGCGTGACGTACCGAACGAACGCTCGCCAATGGGCCCGAACCGGGCGGCGCGGGCTATCCGGGCGGCCTGTTCGGCGTTATCGACGTGCGGGCACAGGATGCCCATCAGCCCACGGTCGAACGCACGCAGAATCGTGTCGGTCTCGGTGTTGGGTATCCGGGCCGTGCAGGTCATGCCGTGCATATCGGCGACCCGGCACATCATCTCGGCCGATTCCCAGTCGAACACGCCGTGCTCCATGTCAAGGTGCAGGATGTCGAACCCGGCAAAACCGGCCCATTCTGCGATTGTCGGCTCCGGGAACGTCAGCGTCAGGCCGTGGGCTATCGTCCCGTTGTTGATCGCGGCACGAACGTTACTTGGTCGCACAATACTTCTCCGTAACTTCGAGATGGAATTTCGTGGAGAACTCCGAGACGTGAACGGAGCGAGGTGCTACCGTGACTCACGCCAGGTCGAATCTGAATCAGCATCCCCCTCGGGCGGGAACGCGGGCGGAGTATACAGCCAGCTTGAACACAATCGAGAACGTTTCGGTCATGTCCCCGCCAGAGTTGCCGAATAAACCCGCCAAAAACCGCCCGGGCGGCGGTTCACCAGGCAGTGATCCCGTAATCGGCCAGCCGGGCAACCGATGACCTTACCCCTGGTTAGACGCATCTACCGCGGCTACCCGATCGCCTTCGTTGTCTTTCTTTCGACGGGCCTGTCCATCGGAATGGCCCAGTACTCGTTCGGAGAATTTTCCGGTCCGCTGAGAGAGGAGTTCGGCTGGTCGCAGACCGAACTGAACCTGTCGCTGGCATTTTCGTTCATTTCCGGCATCCTGGCCCCGTTTGTCGGGACGCTCAGCGACCGGATCGGGATTCGCCCGGTGATGTTCTCATCGCTGGTCCTGATCGCGATCGGCTTCGCTCTGCGGCCGTTTATCACCGAGCTCTGGCACTGGTACGTGTTCAGCTCGCTTGTCTACGCAGGATTCCCCGGTGCAACGATCATGCCAGCGGGCAAAATGGTGGGGCTGTGGTTCCCGAAGACCCGGGGTCGGGTGATGGGCGCCGTGGTGGCCGGCAACAATTTCGGTGGGATGACCATGCCACCGGTCGCCGCGGCCATCATTGCGGCCTTGAGCTGGCAGGTGGCCTACGTCACGTTCGGACTGATCATGGCGGTACTCGGTCTTTTGACGCTGTGGATCATCGTTGAGAGCCCCCGGGCGATCGAAGCTGAAATGCGGCGAACGGGCAGGAGCGACCAGGCCAGGGTAGCCCAGGCTGCCGCACGTGCCGGGATCACCGTTCGGGAGGCGCTGCGTAATCGCAACTTCTGGCTGGTGATGGTCGGACTTGTCGCCGCTACTTTCACCTACCAGGGCGTGCTGACCCAACTGCGGCAGCACTTCGAGGAGAGCGGGTTTGAACCGGCGCTGGCAACGACCGCAGTGGCCATCATCGCCGGGATGGGTATCGGGTCGAAGCTTGCGTTCGGGCGGGCAAGCGAGATGATCACCGCCCGGGTCGCCGCGATAATTTCGGTGTCGCTGCAGGCGATCGGCGTCCTGATCCTGGGCACGGTCGACTCCCACGCTTTCCTCTGGGTGGGAATTTTCATCTTCGGGCTGGGCTTCGGCGGTCTCGGGGCACTGATCGTCCTGGTTGTGCAGGAAGCCTTCGGTATGAAGGAGTTCGGCGGGATCATCGGCGTGATGCAGGTCGGCATGATCATCTCAGGGGCAGGGGCACCGCTGATGGCCGGTGCGCTCCACGACCGGACCGATTCGTTCGACTCGACATTCCTGGTGGTAGTGGGAATCTTCGCGGTCGGGATCCTTGCCCTGGTACTCGCCCGCCCCGTAAAGGGCGCAGCAGTGGATGATCCCGCAACGGGCGATGCCGCAGCCGGGGACGAGTTGGTATCCGGTGAAGACCCAGCCTGAATGCCGGGCCGGGACAATTTTCGGGCTGTGACGCGAAGTGGGGAGGCTCCCGTGTACGCTGTGTTCACTTCACGCAGCGCTAACGATGAGACTCCCCACGAAAACCCGGCAGGTTGCAGATGCAGCTAGCCAATAAACGCCAGCGCTGCCATGAGGGCCGCGAACAGGGCTAACGGCAGGAAAGAAATGATCGTCCTCGACCGAGTCTCGGTCCGGACCTGTGCGCCGAAGTCGAACTGCGAATGTATGTTCCTCATCCCGATACCCCCGTAAACCTGACCGTCGAATACCTCGCCCTGTTTACATGTTCGGGCATACACGGAATCGTGTCGTGCGTGTCCTCCCCCAACATCCATGACCATCGGGCAGGGTCACGAGCAGGAGGGAATGCCTCGCGTCCCGACCGGAGCGGAGGGACCCGGGGCGGTGTCGCGCTGCCGGAGCGCCCACCCTCCAAGACGCGTCATTCCACCCCAAGCAGAGGAAACTATCGCTAACATGCTCTCAGCTACCCTTCGAGAGCGACGAGTTGGTTCCTCCCGGTAAGCCACGCGGCGATTGCCGGGTCCAGATCTCTCCGCTCCGGTCGAGGTGACGGGTTCGATTGCCGACAATCGGAGCCTGACAAACCCGTCCACCTACACCACCGGTGCCGACCCGCCATCTACGTTGACCGCCGTACCCGTGATGTAGCTCGCACGCGCCGATGCGAGGAAGCAGATCACATCGCCCGCTTCGTGCGCTTCGCCGATCCTTCCCAGCGGTACATTCGCCCCGAAAGTCTGCCAGTGGTCTTCGAGCGTGTAGCTCGGATCTTTCGCGTTGACGGCTTCCCAGCGAGTGCGGTGCTGCCCAGATTTCAACACTCCGACGCAGATCGTGTTCACCCGGATGCCGTATTCGGCCAGTTCACCCGCCCACGACTTCGTAAGCGATATTCCCGATGCACGGGACAGCGATGTGGGTTGCGATCCCGGCCGGGCAGCCTTGCCGCCGGGAGTGGTCGTGTTGACTATCGCACCGGAACCAGATGCCTTGAGGTGGGGCAGGGCGGCCCGGGCACAGTAAATAGCGCCGTAAATCTTGATGCCGAAATCGACCTTGAGCTGCTCGTCGGTCATCAGTTCGAGCGTTGTCGCCGAGGAAGTCCCGGCATTGTTCACCAGGATGTCGATCCCGCCGAAGCGATCGACCACTTTTGCTACCATCACCTGGACGTCCGATTCGACCGAAACGTCGGTCGGGACCCCGATAACCTCGCCACCCGTTTCGGCCTCGATCTCGGCAACCGCAGCATCGAGTTTCGCCTGCGTCCGTCCGACTATCGCCACACTGGCGCCCTCGCGGGCCAGCGAAATCGCTGCCGCCTTGCCAATTCCGTCACTACCGCCCGTGACAATCGCTACCTTGCCCGTCAGTCCGAGGTCCATCTCGTGATATCCATTCTTCAGCCCTGTTTCTGTCAAAACAGCGACCGGCCCGAACAAAAAGCCACCGGCCGATCGCAGGCGACGGATTATAAAGATGAAAGTATGTGCAGAGCGCACAGTGCGTTTTTTATAGTTCCGGGTTGTACCCTTATCGTTTGTGTGATTTTTCCAGTTGCATATTCGACCACCGTGTCGATACTCACCTGGAGCGCGATTTAGCTAACCAGGACCACCGGACCGAGGCAGGGACCAGAAGTGACAGACGGGCAGCGATACGAGCCGCTTACAGTGCCGCGCAGAGTGATTCTCGGGCCCGGACCCAGTTCCGCAAACCCCAGGGTGCTCCGTGCAATGTCGCTCCCAATCATCGGCTACCTGGACCCGGCATTTTTCGAGCTCCTCGAAGAACTGAGCGGAATGCTTGGCGATATCTTCAAGACCCGGCAGCGTGCGTTCTCCGTCGCCGGCGCGGGGTCGGCCGGAATGGAAGCCGGCCTCGTCAGCCTCGCACAGCCCGGCGACACGGTGATCATCTGTTCCTACGGTTACTTCTGCGAGCGGCAGATCATCATGGCCGAGCGACTCGGGTTCAACGTGGTCCCGCTCCGCACCGAGTGGGGCAGGTCGATGGACCCGGCAGTGCTCGCCGACGCCTTAAGGGAACATCCCGAGACGCAGCTCGTTGTCGGGATCCACGCCGAGACCTCTGCGGGCACTATCCACCCCATAGCCGAGTTCGCACGCCTCGCACACGATGCCGGTGCGCTGTTCATGACCGATGTCGTGACGTCGCTTGCGGGTTGTGAGATGGAATTCGATGAGTGGGAGTTGGATTTCGCCTACTCAGGGTCTCAGAAATGCCTGGCAGCGCCTCCCGGGATCTCCCCGGTTGCGCTCTCGGAGCGGGCACTCGAATACATCCGAAACCGGCCCAAACTACCATCGTCGTGGTACCTGGACCTCTCGTTGATCGCCGATTACTGGGGTAAGGACCACGTCGCCCATCACACAGCGCCGGTAAGCATGATTTACGGATTGCGCGAAGCCGTGGCGATGGTGCTCAACGAGGGGCTGGAAACCCGGTGGAAGCGGCACGAGGCGAATGCGTCGGCATTACGGGCGGGACTCGAGGCCCTGAACCTGGAACTGCCAGTTCCCGAAAGCGAACGGCTGGACCAGCTGACGATCGTGAAGCTGCCGAAGGGCGTCGATGACGCAAAACTCCGGACGCAACTGCTCGATGAGTACTCGATCGAGGTCGGCAGGGGACTTGGCAAGTTCGCGGGCGAGGTCATCCGGATAGGGCTGATGGGCGAATCGTGCGTCCCCGCAAACGTGTTTGCATTTCTTAATGCCCTGGAGAAGATACTGCCCGAACACGGCTTCGAAGTGGCCAACGGGGCCGCCGCCGCTGCCGCCAGCGCACAACTGGTGCAAAACCCCTCACCGCTCTACTCGGCGTAAACACAAAGGTCGTTCGATCCCCACTCCCTTTTAGGGAGGGGGCCAAGGGGGTGGGTCGTACCCCGCCGCGCCCACAACGCGTCTCGACCGGAGCGGAGGAATCTCAGGTTCTCAACGATGGAACGTTCCGTGCGCATGGAAACACCAGATCTCTCCGCTCCGGTCGAGATGACGGGATCGTTCGGTGATGACGTCTTCGCTTGAGATGAGGGCGTGGGTAAGCCCGACCGGTTCCCGGTTGGACGGCCTTCCCGTTTGAGCGCTGATCCCGGATCGAGTCCGGGACGACAATAGTGCGCGATCCGCGTCACGCGCAACCCACCAGCAGCTCGCAACCCCTGCCACTACTCCAGGGCGTAAGCCTCATCCAGCAGGTCGACGATGTACCGGACCTTCACGCTCGTTCCGCCATCACCCGAACCCTCTCTCGAACTCCCCGGTGAATCCTCCGCCGCAACCTGCCTTAGTGCGAAATCTAGCTGCATGGCGCAACCCGGATTGGCTGTAGCGACGATCTCCGCCCCGGTCGCGATCACGTTCCTGACCTTGCGCCTGCCAAGTTGCGCCGACATCTCCCGCTGGGTTAGCGAGTACGTCCCCGCCGACCCGCAACAGACGGCCGGCTCTCGCAGTTCGACCAGCTTCAGACCGGGGATCGAGTTCAGGATCTGGCGTGGCGCCTCAGCAATTCGCTGGACGTTCAGCAGGTGGCAGGGGTCCTGGTAAGTAACCGTGATATCGAGTTCCGTCGTGGGAGCCTCAAACTCATATTCAACCAACAACTCGTGGATATCCCGGGTCAGTCCCGCGACTTTGTTCGCCCGGTCGGCGTACTCGCTATCGTGCTCCAGCAACTCGCCATAGTCCTTCATGGATGCACCACAACCTGCCGACGCAGAAACGATGGCATCGGGGTTGATCGACAGGAACGAGTCGATGTTCTGCTTCGCCATTTCGATCGCCGAGCCGGGTTCACCTGAATGCGAGTTCAAGGCACCACAGCAGGCCTGCCCCGAGGTCAGGTGGACCTCGAGTCCGTTGCGGGTCAGAACGCGTACCGCAGCTTCCAGGGTCTCAGCGTGTGCAAGCGCCATCACGCAGCCGGCGAGCATGGCTACTTTAGCCTTGCGCACTCCGGTTGCCGGGTAGATCTGCCCCTTTGCGGTAAAGAACTTTTTGGAAAGATCGGGTAGGTAGTCGTCGGCCAGCTCGGTGTCACCCGGCAGCAGCTTCAAAAAACCGGTACCGCGGGCAATAGCCCTGAAACCGGTCCTCTTGTAGATCTTCAACGCCGTCCCGGCCATCCGGAGCTTGCCCTGGGACGGCAACAGCGATCTGTAGCCGATTGACCGTGCCAAGCGCTCGGTCAACGGTCGCTTCGTGTGCTGCTCGACCTGCGCCCGGGTGGCCTCCATGAGCCGTCCGTACTCGACGCCCGACGGGCACGACAACTCGCACGCCCGGCACTGCAGGCACATGTCCCAGTGACCGACGACCGAGGGCGTCATGGCCAGGCGGCCCTCGTTGACCGCTTTCATCAACGCGATCCGGCCCCGTGGCGATTCGGCCTCAAGGCCCGTTTCCAGGTAGGTCGGACACGCCTGCAGGCAGAACCCGCAGTGGACGCACCGGTACAGGTCGGTTTCCTGTGGCGCGTGGAACCCCGAAAACCCGGGGAATGTCCCGGCCTGCCCGACGGAAGGTTCAGTTCCCATGAAATATGTTCAGCGAATCGGAGTGGTACATCATATTTTTCCGGCAAACCGCCCGGGATTCAGGATATTGGCCGGGTCGTACTGGTTCTTGATACGGCGCATGAGTTCGATCGAGTTTCCGACATCGCTGAACACGTCGAGCTGCTGTTTCACCGTGAGTGGGCATCTTTCTACGACGTAGGACCCGCTCGTATGCGAGGCAGCGCCGAAAACAGCCTCAACGAAGTCGCGGGCCTGCTCGTCGGTCGACGTACTCGCAAGCGCCGTCATCGCTCCAAAGCCCAGGTTGCATACTGTGGAAAGCTCGCCTCGGATTTCCGGCGAGCCTGAACGGATTGACTCGGCAATACGGAGAGTATCGAGCACCCGCGCACTCACCCTGACCGCCACGCCCGCTGCCGACTCAGCATCGTCCAGCAGCGCCCAAACCCTGCCTGCGGAGTCGTCATCCAGCACGGCGTAACCGGTCGCACCGCCCGCACCGGCGGTCCCTGTCACCTCGTTCACCTGCCGCTCGACCGACCTCACACCACCGCCAAGTCGGATGAGGAGCATCCATGTTTCGTCATCACCATCGGAACCCGGACCGCTGCCCGAATCCACACCGGGAGCCGCCTCGCCCGTGGCATCGACCAGCGCGGAGGCGAGTGGCCCGGACACCAGTGAGATCACTTCGGGAGCGAACAGGCCATTGACCAGCTGAAGGCCAACCTCGTTCGCCGAACGCACATCATCGAACCAGGCGGCGATTGTTTGTTGTGCGGGCGGGACAGGCGCCAGCTTGAAGGCGACCTGGGCAATGACCCCGAGCGTGCCGAAGGCCCCTGTGTGGAGACGGTGGAGGTCGTAACCCTGGACATTCTTGACGACCCTGCCGCCACTCTTCGTCACCGTCCCGTCGGCCAGGACGATCTGCATACCCAGCACCCAGTCCCTGATTCCGCCGGTCGAAGACTGGCGGCGTCCTGGTGCGTTCGACGCCACGGAACCCCCAATAGTCGCCCGGGCGGGATCACGGACCTCAAACGGCAGGCGCTGGCCCTCCTGCGCAAGCTCGGCGTTCAGGTCGCCGACCCACCCGTTGGTGCCGGCAATCGACGTCCCGTCGGCATAGATTTCGAACGGCTCCTCGTACGGCACCACATTTACGGTTGAGGTCGTGGTCGTGCTCGTCGATGTCGTCGTCGTCGTTGTTGAG
>JASLNQ010000072.1 GCA_030745955.1 Dehalococcoidia bacterium
CGACGAAACATTCACTTACGCCGATATCGATTTCTTCAACTACGGGATCGAGGATGACAAAGTAGCTACTGACGCGGTTAAGTCATTTGAGAAGCTGGCACCAACTGGCATTCTGTTGACTCGTATGTACAGCACCCACTGGTGGTCATCTCAGATGCACAAGCACGACCGCAATCCATTCGCTGTCAGCATTTTGTACGGCTGGTTTCTCCAATCGCTCGAGCTGGACGAAATTTATCGTAATGATGATCCGAATCTGGAGCAATCTCTCGATGAACGATTTGGGTCCGTCCCCGACTCAAACTACTCTGGCGCCGAATTTTTAGCCGAATACGTCGACAGCTCAATTCTCGTGCCGTACATCCCGAGATGTCCAGAAGGGTTGCTACTTGATCGAATGACGCTACTGATGATGTGCATTTATTTGTACGTCCAAGAGGTACCTGCCGAGTACCAGAATTTATCTGGGTACAGCCGATTCCAGCAGATATTTTCCATGAAACGCAGCGATCGATTCGTTGATCGGCTTGAAGCCCAACTCGCAGAACGGGGGTATGCCGTTCCGGTCAAAGAAAGGGAAATAGGCGGAACCGGCACAAAGCGTGAATTCGACCTGATCGCAGTCGATGAGCGTCACAAATCAATTTTGCTCATCGAGGCGAAATTCAAAGACGTACCGGCCAGCTCGGTTAACTGTGAAGATCTTGTCCCAAATGAACTCGAGGGTGAAGGTGCGATGTTGTATGAGCTGGTGCGTCAAAATGAACGCAAGACGTTTGTTTTGAGCAATCCCGAACTGATGACTGCCGAGTGCCATTTGGAATCACCCTTTGATGAATACGACGTACAAGCATTCATAGTCAGCAAATGTTCACCGATACTGGATTCACTTGAAGATGTTCGGTGGTTTCGCGCCGATAATTTTCTAGAACTTATCGAATCGAACTAGGCGAAACCCATCCTGCGCTTGTCCGGTCCTGGTGAAAACCCCCATCGTGTAGACTCACGCCTCATTTTGCCGCCCCCGTACCCGGCACCGATCAGGAAGCTGGGGCGCAGCAGGAGCGACTGATCGTGCAGGACGACCACCCCGAGGAACGCAAGAAAAGCTTCGCCGAACTCTTCACCACCGGTGAGATCGTCTACTACGGCATTGCAGTGCTGGTGTACATCGTCCTTGGCGTCCTCTTCACCGACCGCGTGCTCAACTTCGTCGTGGGCCCGCTGTTCTTCATCGGCTGGATGTGGGCCGTGCCGCCACTGTGGGAGAGGTGGCGCGACAGGTGAGCTGGGCAGCACACGAACTCGAAAACTTCTGGTTGCTCAAACACCTGGGCATGCGGGTCTCGTACCTGGGTCTTCTACTCGGCGCACTGGCGCCCGATTTCCTGACCAAGCTCTACGTCTACGGTTTCACGCTCGCCGGCCACACGTTCAAGGCCGACAATCCCGCACAGTTCCACCGCGGCTGGCCCGGCATGGGCTTCACCACGTCGATCATGGCCGGGCTGCTCTTCGCGCTGTTCATTTACATCGTGACGAAGCGGAACAGGGCCTGGTTCTGGGGCACGTTCGCCGGTTATACGGCCCACGCCTTCACCGACGCTGCCGATTCCGCCGGAGTGATGCTGCTGTGGCCGTTCTACAACGAGAACTTGAGTATCGGAATGTGGGCCTACGGTGCCGGTGAAGGCAAGCTCGGCGACGCCGTGGCCTACTACGGCAGCCCGGGTTTCCTGATGGACTTCGTGGTGCTTCTAGTCGTGGTCGTGTCCGCCTGGCGGGTGCTGAGCAGCGAATATTTCTTCAGCGTTGTAAAACCCGCCGACCCGGCGTGGGATTTCATGGCCCGCGGGCTTCGAATGCCCGATCGTGTGCTGCTCGCCACGTACCGTGCGTTTTTCCTGTACGGCGCAACCCGCATCATCGCCTGGGTGATCTGGGTCCACGTGCTGCAAAGCCATCCCTGGGACCTGAGCTGGGGCGGTCCATACTGGGTCGAACCGTTCGAGCCCTGGTGATGATTGCCAGGTTGAAACAGCATACGAACAAACGATCAGGGACAGACCACGGGCGACCGGGTCTCGCCGGCGTACGCGGTCACACGCGCCAGGGAGTTCAAACAAAGAGCTAAAACGAACGAATCACGAATCGCTGTCCGACGCCCCATCGCCCGCACCCTCGCCCTCGCCACCGGCGTCTTCCTCCGCCGCGACCGTCGCGCCCATCGCCATCGCAGCCCGCACCATCGCGCTCTCCTCCGCAGCCGTCCTGGGCCGGCCACCGCCGCCGGCTGCCGAAGCGCCCTCGCCGTTCCCACCCTCGTCAGCACTGCCAGCCTCATGCGGCGACCTGATCTCCAGCTCGAGTTCCGACTCGTATGCCTCGGTGATCGCGGCCTTCAGGGCGTCACGCGACCGCTGGTCTGCCATCTCCTCCATGAAATGGTTTTTCAGGGCATTGCTCTTGAAACGGAGCGAAATCTTGCCATCGACCGGCTCTGGCGCCTCGATATTGCGCAGCAACGGCCCCACCACGTAGCGGCGGTTCTTCGTGCGCCGCATCGCCCACACGACCTTCTCCCACTTTTCTTCCCGGGGCGTGCGATCGCGACGCGGTGCGGGCCTCTCCGGCTCTGAACTTGCCGCAGGTGCCGGTGTGTAACCCTGCCGCCGGGGCGCAGGTGCATGCGCGGGTGTTGCACCGCTGGAAGGAGCAGGCGCGCCGGAAACCGGGGCCGCCGCTGCGGCGGGGCGCGTCGTTGCCTTCAGCACAGCCAGTTCGAGCGGCAATGGCGATGAAGAATTGGCTTTCATATCGGCCTGCCCCAGCGAAGTGAGAATATGCAAAATCTGGTTCAGCTTTGCCGATCGAGCCGCCGCCGCCATCGTCTCCGAGAACTCTGAGTCCTGGCTGATCGAGTCCTCAACCCCCGCCTTCAAGAGCAACGCCACTCGAAGCGCATCGACCGCTCCGGAGCGCAGCGCACGGAGGTCGGCCCCGCGCTGCGCCTCACGATTGATTACCGTCAGGGCCTGCGCCGCGTCCTTCGCCAGCAGAGCGGCAGCCAGTTCGGTGCTGGTCTCTGTATCGCCAAGGCCCAGCAACTCCCGCGCCTGGCCCTCGGTTATCTCGACCGGCTCGCCGTCCTCGCCCACCCGGCCATACGAAACCGAAAGCTGCTCCAGCAGGTTCTCGGCGTCACGCAGGCTCCCCCACGCGGTACGGGCGATCATCTCCAGGACGGCAGGCTCGACCTCGATGCCCTCCGCGTCGCAAACCTCGATAAGCCGTTCGATCACGTCATCGTTCGACAGCCGCCTGAAGTCGAAACGCTGGCACCGGCTCACGACTGTCGCGGGCAGTTTGTGGGCGTCTGTCGTCGCCAGGATCATCACGATACTGGGTGGCGGTTCTTCAAGCGTCTTCAACAGTGCGTTGAATGCAGGCTCGGTGAGCATGTGCACCTCGTCGATGATGTACACCTTGTACTTACCCGAGACCGGCCTGAACTGGACGTTGTCGCGCAGTTCGCGTATGGCATCGATACCGCGGTTCGAAGCAGCATCGATCTCGATGAGGTCCAGGTAGCGGCCCTCGTCGATGGCGACCGACACCGCGGAACCTGCTACCGGCTCCCCGTCTTCAGTAATTTCGGAATTGAGCGCTTTCGCGAGTATGCGGGCCGTCGAGGTCTTGCCCACGCCGCGTGGACCCGTGAACAGGTAGGCGTGAGAAACGCGGTCCGTCGTGATGGCCCGCTTGAGTGTTTGGGTGACGTGCTGCTGTCCGGCGACCTCGTCAAAGCGGGTAGGGCGCCATTTCCGATAAAAAACCTGGTTAGTCGTCACTTCGAAACCAGTCCCAGCCAGTACCTCACACGGGGACTACTCCCCGAACAATTCGGCCAAAACCACGTCGGTCTTGCCAAACATCACCTTTTCGTCTTCAACCCCGGCATGATCGTAACCCAGCAGATGAAGCACTCCGTGGACCGTCAGCATCGCCAGCTCCCGGTCCGTGGGCTTCCCGTTCTCGGCAGCCTGCCTCACCACCTGAGGCAGCGAAATCGCGATATCACCGAGCCTGTCAGATTCTACTTCGTCAGCCCCGGAAATATCAGGCCACGTGTCGTTGTTATCACTCGAAACGGCGGCACCTGGCGCTTCGTTGACCGGCTTGTTGCCAGGTTCGCTAAACGACAGGACGTCCGTGACCTCGTCCTCGCCCATGAACTCCCTGTTTAACTCCCTGATCCGCTCGTCGCCCGTGATCATCACCGTGATCCGATCGGGCCCACCGGCATGCTCTGCATCGAGAGCTGCCAGCGCGGCGTTTGCCACCAGTTTCATTCTCGATTCTGATAGTTCGTCAAGGTCGAAAACGACCTCGACGCGACCGTCGTCAGAGCGGAACAAATCGGAGTCGGCAGCGGGTTTCAAGGTGGGGCCATCGTAGCATGCGCGTGGGCGGGCCTCAGCGCCGACCGTCAGTCCATTCGCGAGGCGATCGCAGCCTCTTCCGCCAGCACCCGTATCTTCGAATAGAGTGGCGCGTACCGGGTATCCACATCGGCAAGTTCACCGGCCTCGGTCTGTGCCCTTGATATCCCCAGCCTGACCTCGGGCGACGACAGCCGGCCGACCTCAAGGTAGGTGCGTGCGCTGTACAGGTTCGGGATCACCCTGTCGCTGATAATCCGGGCCACCCATCGCTCGGCGGGCGGCGCGGCGATCTCTTCGGCCATCTGCACGGCTTCCTCGAGAGTTCGCAACACCTCCGGGCCCGTCGGCCAGAGGTCTTCAGCTTCCCTGATCGGTTTTTCCGCCATCTCGTCTTTCTGCCAGCATCCGTACTAATAACGCAAGACTGAACCAAAATACCACCGCCAGCACCGCCCCGAAAACATCGGCAACCACGTCGCCGGCCTCGGATGATCTGCCTTCGACGTTCGACTGGTGTACTTCGTCCAGCACGCCGTAAACGAATGCCGCAAATACAGTCAGGTACGCGGTCATACCGCTGCCCAAACGACGAAGCGACGCCAGCGTGCGGAACACGAACACGCTCAACACGAAGTACAGGCCGATATGGGCGATCGAGGTTGCGAACGGCAGCCAGGAAGTCGCCTCTCCCGTGCCCTCGAAATCACCGGCCGGCCTGTCCGACAGCGCGTAGATGACAGCCATCCACGCCACAGCAAGCAGCCCCCATACCCACGCCCTGTCGACTCTGCTCACGGCGCGCTCTGGAGCAAGCAGGTGGACGTAATCCCGGCTACGGGCCCACCCGGTCCGACTTTGACCCTGTAAATCCCCACCATGAAAACGAGACTAAGCCTCCCACTCGGAATCGAACGCCAGCGACATCGGGTACCACCAGTCATCCTCGGCCGCTTCGGGGACCTTCTGCTGGTAATTCATCATCAGGTTGTTCCACTCCTCGGCCCGCTTCGAAGCCGTGTACGACTGGAAATCCCGCCGCGGGTCGAAATCGTCGGGAACCGTGCAGTACATGAAAAGGTGATTCCCGCTGCGGAAAATCTCCATCCGCTCGATACCGATCCCCTTCAATGCCTCCAGCACCTCTGGCCACACGTTCCGGTGGTACTCCTCGTACTCAGCAATGATCCGGGGATCGTCTTTCAGGTCCAGTACCTGTGCAATCGATTTTGACATTTGGCATCACTCCGCGATCTCGAAAAATGCAAACTCTTCGCTGATTTTTGTGGTCGTTTAGCCTACACTCTGCGCCAGTCGCTTGAGCCGCAAACAAGACCCCTGGCATTGGAGCTGAACATGGAGCGCGTCGGATTCGAAATGAAAATCAAGCCCGAACTGGTTGAGGAATACAAGCAGCGGCACGACGACATCTGGCCCGATATGTCCGATGCCCTCCGCCGGACCGGCTGGCGCAACTACACGATATTCTTCCGGCCCGACGGCACCCTGTTCGGCTATGTCGAATGCGAGGAGTCGTTCCAGGTATCATTCGAAGCCATGGGCAAGGAGGAGGTCAACCAGCGGTGGCAGGACGACATGTCGCCGTTCTTCCAACTCCCAGAAGGCGCCCACGCCGACGAAAACATGATCCTCTGGCGAGAAGTCTTCCACGCCGACTAGGTGTTACCAGTCCTCCCTCCCTGCCAGGGAGGATCGTTTATTACTCGCGATATTTCATCGGGAGGTCAACCAGCCTCTCAACACCATTTGGTTAGGGCCTGGCGCCCGTCAGTTAGGACGATGCCGACATGACCCCCACCCCCTACTTCGCTCTGGCGAGTGTCGTCCTTGACTCGTCCGATGCCCGAAAACTTGCGTCTTTCTACCGCCAACTCCTGGGTTGGAGTGTGGTGGAAAACGAACCTGGCTGGGTAAAACTCACACCGCCTGGTGGAGGCCCCGGCCTCTCGTTCCAGTCCGAACCAGCCTACATTCCGCCAACCTGGCCCAGCGATCAAGCCCGTCAACAAATGCAACTGCATCTCGATATCGCAGTCGATGACCTGGAAGCCGCCGGAGCACTCGCCGCCGCCGCAGGAGCAACTCTCGCCGATTACCAACCTCAGGAAACCGTTCGCGTTTTTCTCGATCCCGCAGGCCACCCCTTCTGCCTCTTCCACCGCGAGCGTCCTAAATAGTCGCCCAGGAATAATGAATGACTCTCCTGTTCAATTATGAACGACCCTCCTGCCAGGGAGGAAGTTAGAGGGGGTGTCGAACCGGTCTTCCCGAATCCAATCCCTTGCGGGAGCCAGAATGCCACTGCCAGCAACAGCCAACTTCCCGACCGGAGCGGAGGGACCCGGGGCGGTGTCGCGCACTCGCATACCAAATCTGAGCAAGTCGCAGGACCGGTGAACACTACCGCCAGCAACACCCGATTTCCCAACCGGAGCGGAGGGACCTCGATCGCCAGCACATGACCCACCGGGCCGGATAGTATTGAAACCCGGCCAACTCACTTAAAAAAATCACAATGCCCCCCGAACAGTCCACCCCAAAAATAGTCAGCCCCTACAACCGGCCCGACGACGAATTCGGATACGCCGTCTACTCCATCGTCGTGATGGCCTCCCTGGCCCAGCAGGCTGCCATCGACCATGTTCGCCGGGTAGTCAGAAACCAGCGATCGATGATTCCAGCCCACGTGACCGTCAAGGGAACTTTCTGCGAAATACCCTCAATAAACGCCATCATCAAAAATGCTCGGAAAGTAGCGGACAACACCGGCCCGTTTCGCGTGGAATTCGAATCGAGCACCGATCGCCGAGGTAACACATTCGCAGGTCAGCGGATCAAAAAAACCCCCGGCCTGGTCACCCTGCACGATCGCCTGTACGACGCGCTGGCGCCGATCACGACCAACGCATACGCCCGCGAAGATGGCGATCATTACCGCCCCCACATGTCGGTCTACGCTGAACCCACGCCCGGATTCGAACACGCAGCCGACGAAATGCTCACCAACCTCGACATCGGCACCGGCTTCGATTGCGACGCAATGTTCCTGATGGGCCACATCGGCCCGCCATATCGCGGACGCTGGACAGTCGTCCGCGAATTCTTGCTCCGCGGGTGACTGGTGGCGCCTGGAACACCGTAAGTTGCGGTCGCGAAATAGTAATCACCCGGCAACCTCAACGCGAACAAGGCAAACCACCACCTCCATAACAAAAACTGCCAACACCAATCCCCACCAACACACCCGTACACTGGCAACCTGAACCCAAACCCACGACACTGGGAGACGCTGCATGCCCGCTGTGATTTCTTTTCCAATAACGAACATTTCACGAAACTCAAATTGGAGGAGAATGAGCGCCCCCCGGCGCTCTCAACAGCCATGGACAGATGGAAATACTACGGTGTT
Source organism: Dehalococcoidia bacterium (assembly GCA_030745955.1). The sequence continues at coordinate 7,873 of JASLNQ010000072.1, forward strand.
ACGCACCGTAACCACCTCGTTTGCAATCCCACATCAGAAGCGAAACTTGACGAACTCGTCAGCCTGATCCCGCTCAAGCCCGGCGCACGCGTGCTCGACATCGCATGCGGCAAGGCCGAGTTGCTGCTCCGGATCGCACAACGCCATGACGCCTCCGGCGTAGGCGTCGACATCTCGCCATACGAAATCGAAGAAGCGAACCGGCGTGCCACCGCCCGTCAGCTCGATGACCGGGTGGAGATCGTCAACGGCGATGGCGCCGAATACGATGCCGCACCCGATTCGTTCGACCTGGCAATGTGCATCGGCGCCACCTGGGTCTGGAACGGCTACCTCGGCACCATCGAGGCCCTCAAGAAGATCGTCGTCCCGGGCGGCCTCATCGCGATCGGCGAACCGTTCAAGATGAAGGAACCCGACGCCGGCTACATCGCTGCCGAACCGGACTTCGTCCCGACACTTGTAACCCACGCCGAAAACGTCGCAATTGCACAGTCAGCGGGACTGACACCGCTCTACATCACGGTGAGCAACCAGGACGACTGGGACCGGTACGAAGGCCTGCAAATGCTCGCCGGCGAAACCTACGCAGAAGAGAACCCCGACGATCCCGATGTCCCGGAACTGCTCAAGCGTCGGCACGAGAACGACGATGTGTACCTGAAATGGGGCAGGGACACGCTCAACTGGGCCATCTACCTGTTCAGGGCGCCGTAGCACCGGGCAGCCTCAACCTCGACTTCATCACGCAACGCCCACCCACCATTGGTGCGGCGTGATGAAGTCGCGCGCTCGCTGGTGTGGTACAACAATCGCATCTCGAATCGCCGCGACAAGCGCCCCGGCTTTTCCAACAAAACACCACCCGGAGAACTGCAGTGAAAATCACCAACGTAGAAGCATGGGTCGTATCGCCCAACCTCGGAACCCGGATCTCCGACGATTTCGGCGACGACTGGCAGTGGACATTCGTTACGGTCGAAACCGATGAAGGCATCAC
>JASLNQ010000073.1 GCA_030745955.1 Dehalococcoidia bacterium
CTCGTACGAGGCCGTCGAGACGACTCCCCGGGGCCCGAGTCCGCCGATAATGACCGGCTTGCCGCGCAACGAGGGATCGTTCTGACGTTCTACTTCGACAAAAAACGCGTCGAGGTCGACGTGGAAAATTACGCGCTCTTGTTCGCTGCTCTTTTCAGTGCCCGGCATGCTGGCAGACTAGCACGTTGGGGAGGGTATCTCGAACCGTGACGGCGTTACCGGTACCGGGCTCCGATCCCGCGCTGAGAGGCAAGTACCCCACGCACCCGAGCTTCCCCCAAAATGCCATTCTGAGGCTCGCGAAGGACGGCACGCAGGGCAATCATTGCCATGTGCGAATCAACCACCCAACTGCACCAACGCGCCCCTTCCGCGGATCCCTCCGCAGGGGTCGGGAAACCGGGCAGGCGGGCGCCAGCCGCAAACCGAGCTAAGGCAGCTCGTGAATCTGGCGCATTGTGTTTGCCATCTCGACTGCGGCATCGGCGTAATCGGCTGCGTGCCCGATGCGCGCAACGGCCTGTTCAGTATCATCGGTCGTAAGCACGCCGAAAATCACTGGCTTGCCCGAATCGTCGCCAGCGCGTGCAATTCCGTCCGTAGCCGCCCTCGCAACGAACTCATAGTGATCGGTATCACCCTGAATAACGCTGCCAAGGCAAATCACCGCATCGATGTCACCCCGCTCGGAAAGCCTGCGGGCCACCAACGGCAACTCAAATGCCCCCGGCGTGCGCACGACCACCACGCCGTCACCCGCGACACCAAGAGCCGACAAGCGCGTGAGCGCAACCTCAAGCATCTGGTCGGTGACGTATCCGTTGAACCGGGCTGCCACCACGCCGATGCCAAGGCCCTTGCCGTCGAGTTGCTGGCCAATGTTCCGTGGTGACACTAGTCCGCCGATCCACCTGGTACTGAATCGCCGGCCAGGTCACCGTTCATATCCGTGTCGATGTCCAGTGTGTGACCCATCTTCTCAGCCTTGGTTGTGAGATAGAACCGGTTCTCGTCGTTGATCGGCGTCGCAATAGGCAATTGCTCGACCATATCCAGTCCAAATCCTTCTAGCCCCACGACTTTCTTCGGGTTGTTCGTCAGCAACCTGAAGCGGCGTACGCCAAGATCGCGGAGGATCTGCGCGCCGACCCCGTAGCGCCGCAGGTCCATCGGAAAGCCCAGCCTGAGATTGGCCTCGACCGTGTCGAGTCCCTGGTCCTGCAATTCGTATGCCTTAAGCTTGTTCAGCAGGCCGATCCCACGGCCCTCCTGGCGCATGTAAACCAGCACCCCCCGGCCGTTTTCGGCGATCATCTCCAGGGCCTTGTTCACCTGGTCGCCGCAGTCACAGCGGGTGCTGCCAAAAACGTGTCCGGTCAGGCATTCCGATTCGACCCTCACGAGCACGGGCTCGGAGTCGTCGATCTCACCCATAAAAACGGCTACGTGCTCAGCCGGGTCGACATAGCTCCTGTAGGCGACCGCAGTGAAAACGCCATGCTCCGTAGGCAGCCGTGCCTCGGCGACCCGCTCAACCAGCTTCTCGTGGCTCATCCGGTAGGCGATGACGTCGGCGATCGTGACGATCGGAAGGTCGCGCTTTACGGCAATTTCCTCAAGCTGAGGCCGCCGTGCCATCGTGCCATCGTCGTTCAGAATCTCGCAGACTACCGCGGCCAGGTGCTTACCGCTCAGCCGTACCAGGTCGATCGATCCCTCAGTGTGGCCCGCCCGGACCAGCACGCCACCCTCTTCGTAGCGGAGGGGGAATACGTGACCGGGCTGCACGAAGTTTGCAGCGGTCGATTCCTCACTGGCCAGCAGCCGGATGGTGTGCGACCGGTCGGCCGAAGAAATCCCGGTCGTTATCCCGAAGGCTGCATCTACGGTCACCGTAAAGGCCGTGTGATGTTCAGAAGTGTTTTTCCGCACCTGCATGGGCAGGTTGAGCCGGTCGAGGTCGCTACCGAGCATCGGTGTGCAGATCAGCCCCCGCGCCTCCATCGTCATAAAGGTGATGTTTTGTGGCCTGGCGTCTTCTGCCGCCATCACCATGTCGCCCTCATTTTCGCGGTCCTCGTCGTCGACGAGAATCACGATTCCGCCCTTTTTGATCTGCGCGACGGCCCGTTCGACCGATTCAATTGCCTGGGCGTCGACGGAGTCGGGAATGTGCGGGTTTGTCGTCATCATTTACCGGGAGCGGTTTTCGAGGTACGGCTCAACAAGGCTCGCCACATACTTGGCGGTCACATCGGCTTCGAGATTTACCCGGGAACCCTCCGAAAGTTCGCCGAACGTTGTGTGATCGAACGTAAACGGGATGATCGCAACGCTGAAACTATCGGGATTGCGATCGACAATCGTGAGACTGGTCCCATCGATGGCGATGAAACCCTTCTCAACAACATTCGTAATTATATTCTCCGGGGCTTCAAATACGATCACCCTGGAGTTCCCGTCCTCGATGATCGACCTGACTGCCCCAACGCCATCGACGTGACCCTGCACCATGTGGCCGCCCACGCGATCGCCATAGCGTAACGATCGCTCCAGGTTCACACGAGCGCCCGGTGCGAGGTCTCCGAAATTGGTCCGCTGGCGCGTTTCGGGGACCGTGTCGACGGTGAAGGTCGATTCGGTGAGCTCGGTAACAGTCAGGCACGCCCCGGCCACCAGTATCGACTCCGACACCTTCAAATCGTCGAGGACCCCGCCTGCGCTCACAACCAGGGTTTCTCCGTCGTAGGAAACGACGGTTCCGACCTCTTCAATGATTCCAGAAAACATGCCTTGATTTACCTGGCCCACCGGTGCTGGTGAGCTGATGCCGAACTGGCGCTGCGGTTCGGATTCCGTAGAAAACCCCGCCGGACTCGCGCCTGGGGGTTACCGCTGAACGTAACCCTCAATAAGAATATCGCCGTCGAAGACAGAGTGGGTGACGCGATCCAGCAACAGGGCATCGCCTATCGACGCAGTCGCGTGTCCCGCAAGCGGGCCGGCGGTCGTCGATCCGCCAATGATTCTCGGCGCGATGAACGCGGCAACCTTATCCACCAAACCGTTCTCGACAAATGCACCCGCCAGACCGCCACCAGCCTCGATCATCACGTTATGGAGGTCCCGTGCACCCAATTCTGCAATGACGGCACCAAGGTCGATTTTTCCATTCGACGGTGGGGCCTTGAAGACCGTCACCGAATCCGATGACGGCTCAACCTCGACACGGTCACCGACGACCCAGAGAATTTCACCTGCCTCGCGCACCATCGCCGCGTCGGGCGGCATTCGGCCGTTGCTATCGATAACCACCCGCAACAGGGGACGACCGGTGGCTTCGCCCGCAGCATTGCGTGCAGTCAGCCGGGGATCGTCGGCAAGCACCGTCCCGATCCCGGTGATCACGGCGTCGGCCTCCCGGCGCATCCCGTGAACCCGCGCCCGCGAAGCCTCTCCGGTGATCCACTGCGATTCGCCAGCAGGGGTGCTGATCTTCCCATCGAGACTGGTGGCGATTTTCAGGGTCACCAGCGGCCGGCCTGTCTCCAAATGGTGGGCGAAGCCCTCGACAAGGAGCTCAGCCCTAGTCCTCTGCTCGGCACTCGAATCGCGTGCCACCTCGGTTCCCGCGGCCTTTAGCTGCCGGAAACCGTTCCCCGACACACGCGGATTGGGGTCTTCAAGCGGCGACATGACACGGGTTATCCCGGCCCTGATGATGAGGTCGGTGCAGGGCGGGGCAACCCCCTGGAACGCATGCGGTTCAAGCGAGCAGTAAATGGTCGCTCCCCGTGCGCGGCTACCCGCCTGCTCCAGTGCAACTGGCTCGGCGTGTTGGCCCGGACGGGGCTCCGTCGAGCCCATTCCGACGATCTCGTTATCCACCACGACAACGGCACCGACCGGCGGACGCGGCGCGACGCCGCCCTTTGCCTGCTCGGCAAGTTCAAGCGCTAGATCGAGCGGGCTATTGTTCACAACACCTCACGGTGGGTTCGTATGTTCATCACCGACCCATCAATGGATCGGTTACCGTAAAACATTCCGACCCCGCCGCCAGCCAGAGCAATCAGCCTGCGAACGACCCGTGCTCGGTGCGGGCGAGCACGTGGTCCTGCAGTCCGACCGGCAACTCGACGAAGACCGCTGAGAAGCCCCACACGCGAACGATCAGCGTGCGGAACTCCGGCAGATCCGGGTTCTCGCGCGCCCTCAGCAGCGTGTCGCGGTCGATGACATTAACCTGGAGTGTGGCAGCCGAACGCATCTTGACGAAGGTGGCCAGCAGCGCCACGAACTTCTCGAATGCGTCATCGCCCTTGACGATGGCAGAATGCAGTGCGATATCGAAAACGGAGCCGTGCGAGGCCTTCGTCAGGTCGACCTTGGCCACTGAACGCAGCGCCGCGGTCGGACCGTTCCTGTCCATCCCCACCGCGGGGGAGAAACTGTTGGCCGTCAGCTCGCCCCGGCTCCTGCCATCGGGCGATGCCGGGGTGTCGCTCTTCCGGTGGATGCCGAAGGACATGAACCCGGGTGCCCACTTGCCACCGGGACCTTCGCCGTTGTGCGACCGCGCGTGGACGCCATCGCAGAAATGCTCGGCTATCTCAACCAAGAGGTCGTCAACGTAATCGTCATCGTTGCCGTACTTGCTGGTCCGGGTCTTGAGCCTCTGCTGGAGCGACTCATGCCCAACAAAGTCGGACTCAAGCGCGTTCCGCAACTGGTCCCACGTCACGGTGCTCTCGTCGTAAATCAGTTGCTTGATCGCGGCCAGGCCGTCGGCGGCATTCCCGGCCTGGGCCAGGATGCAGCCGTTGATTCCGTACCGTGCTGCCGTGGGCGAAGCCTCGGCCAGGCAGTCCTCAATGCTGGCGGCGAAGAACGGGAAGGTGACCGGTCGGGCAGGACCCGGCTCCACCGGCATCACCTCGTCGAGCCTTGACTTGTAGTCGGCCATCACCGCATCGAAGGTTAGGTAGCGTTTGCTGTCGGTGCCCATGACAAGTTCGGTGAGAATAGGCAGGGCGTCGAAAACCTTGAACTTGATAGTGCCCTTGCCCCCCATAATCAACTCGGAACAACCGTCGTTGCAGTAGTCGCGTGCCTCCTCCAGCGGAATACCGAGCTTCACCAATGACGGCACAGCCACCTCGTCGTTGAACACCGCGAGCGTGTTGGCTCCCTTTGCCAGCACCTGCCCGCAGGCACGCACCAGGCCGGATGGTGTGTCCGGGAAGAACCTGACGTTCAGCTTGGGTTCGGGGAGCATCAGCTTGCCCGACGCTTCGAGGCACATGTATGTCAGATCGTTGCAGGCGTCCCAGCCATCGGTGGTCTGCCCGGCGAGAGAGATATTGCGCAGGGTATCGTTATCGGCCAGGTTGGCGGTCGGAAAATGGTTGAGCTTGACGAACAGGCACTCAAGTAGCTCTTGCGCTTCTTCCCTTGTAATGCGCTGCGCGTCGATGTCCCGACGGTAGAACGGGTACATCCACTGATCGAAGCGGCCAATGCACCCGCGTCCGCCGAACACCCGCACGAACTGCAGGAGCTGGAGTGCCGAGTGGAACGACGTCGGTGCGCCGGTCGACAACTCGTCGCAAATTGCGGCTATGCGTTCCAGCTCAGCCGTCCGAACCGGGTCGGCTTCAGCCGAGGTCATTTCCTCGGCGTGCCGGGCGCACTTCTCCACATATCGGCAGGCGGCAGCGTATGAGATCTCAACCGCGTGAAGAAAATCACGGCTGGCCGGGTCGGTCGCGGCCTCGTGTTTCGTTGCCGCTTCGTCGCGGATCCCGGCGAGGCCTTTGGTCACCAGCATGGCGTGCCCGGGCGGGTAGTGCGGGTCGTATTCTCCAAGATCGATCTGTTCGGCGTCATCGGGAGTTGCCAGGCAGGTACCGACAATCAACTCGTCCGGCTGGATGAACGGATCGCTGGCTTCCAGCAGGTTCGCGAAGTCCCTGGCGTGGCCGGTTAGCGTATTTTCGCCGCTGCCCGTAACCGGCTTGCTGACAACCGCTGCCTGGTGGGTCTTCTGCCAGTACATGTCCCGCAACCGGTGAATGCGACCGCCGGTTTCGAGTTCCAAATTCAGGCTTTCGCGGTCCGTTCCTGGTCGTACTGTTGTCTGCATTTTCGGTTCTCCCTATCCGGTGACGGCGCATGATTCGAGGCTGCGCTGTCCCTGCCGGTGAAAGGATATGCTATTTTGCGGTGAGATTTCCATCTCATCGAACGATGCGTACCTGCCGGGTGGGAGACGGCCTTCCCCCGTCCGGTTCGGCTACGGGTCACAGATCAGAAACAACGGAGTGCACGACGAATGGCCCCAAACCCTCTCGAAACGGCGGTCGAAACGCAAACGCACGTTGCGGGGCTGACCGGTCGGGTCTTCGACATCCAGCGGTTCTCGATTCACGATGGGCCGGGCATCAGGACCACCGTTTTCCTGAAGGGGTGCCCACTCCGGTGCGTCTGGTGCCACAACCCCGAGAGCATCAACCCGTCCCCGTTGCTGTCGTTCGCTGCCGACAAGTGCATCAACTGCGGCGACTGCGCCGAGGTCTGCCCCAACCAGGCGCACGTCATGGACAACGAGCAGGGTCACGTTTTTCTCAGGGAAAAATGCGATACGTGCGGTGAATGTGCAGTAGTCTGCCCATCGAAAGCCCTGGAGATCGTCGGGCGGGACCTCACGTGCGACGAGGTGCTCGACCATGTGCTGCGCGATCGGCCCTTCTACGAGACCTCCGGCGGCGGTGTGACCCTGTCAGGTGGTGAACCGCTCCTGCAGATCGAGTTTGCAGAGGCGTTGCTGAAGGGCGTGAACGATGCCGGCGTACATACCGCGGTAGAGACGGCCGGACATGTGAACATCGACCGGCTGACGCGGGTGGCACCGTACGCCGACCTGTTCCTTTACGACATCAAGGAGACGGATGACGCCCTGCACCGGAAGTTCACGGGAGTTCCGGGCAAAGTTATCAAGGACAACCTGAAGGCCCTCCACGACACCGGCGCGTCCATCCTTGTCCGCCTGCCGACCATACCCGGTCTGAACGACCGCCAGGACCATTTCGAAGCGGTGGCTGGCCTGGTGGCTCCGCTGTCCAAGCTGCTTGGTGTGGAAGTTCTGCCGTATCACAGCCTGGGCATTGGGAAGCGCCCGCGGTTCGGGTTCGATGAGGATGGTAGCGATGATCCTGCACCGCCGGAGCAGGAGACCGTCGCCGGCTGGGTGATGTCGCTCCGCAAACTCGGTGTGAAGGTTGTGAACGAGGTTTAGGGCTTGTTTGCTCCGGGCGTCGTATTCCGTTAGCTCCGGGCGTCATCGGATGACTTGCCAGAGGACTGGCGTGAGCAAGTCGCCGCTGCAATCTCGTTGGCTCCGGGCGTCGGAGGCCTCCTTGGTCGCTCGCTGCAATCTACCCTCCCTCGGTCCCTCCCGAAGGAGGGAAGGGTGCGGCAGGGCCCAGCCAGGCTTTGAAGTTGTTTTGGGGTTTGGTTGGTGCGAATGCGAGGAGGAGAGCGTCGGCTTTGTCGGGGGATGGGAGTGAGCGGCGGCGGATGGTTTCTTTTGGTTCGACTTTGAGTTGGCCGCGGGATGTGTATTCGACTCGGATGGTGGCGAGTTGGCCGATGAGGTCGTCGTCGTTGGGGATTTTTATCAGGCCTTCTTCGAAGCGAGCCCTGAGGTTGTCGTAGAGTTCGCTGCGGAGGTTGAAGAAGTGTTCGGGGTCGGTGGCCTTGTTGCCGACGTTGATGCCTTCGACCCGGGTGTGGTTGAGTTCGTGGAGTCGGTCGAGGACGCCTGCGCCGATGCCTATTTCGTCGATTCGGACGGATTGTGGGTTGTATTTGTGGATGGCGTCGACGACGAGTCCGGTGGTCCGCATGGTGTTGAGTTTCTGGTGTTGGTTGAGGGCGATGACGTGGTTGCCCTGGCGGACGCAGATGACTGTGCGGTCGGTGCCGAAGCGTGCGACGTCGACGCCGATGTGGATGGGGGCTGTGAGGTCGCGTGCGTCTGGCGTTTGGCTCCGGGCGTCGGAGGCCTCCTTGCCAGATGACTGGCGTGAGCAAATCGCTCGTTGCAATCTACCCTCCCTCGGTCCTTCCCGAAGGAAGGAAGAAGCCACAGGACGCGACCCGACCCCGGATCCCTCGGCTTCGAGGACTTCGCTCGGGAAGTCGGGTTGTTCTGTTTCGAGCGGTGGAGTCTGAGTTGTACGTGTTAGATCCCTCCGCGATGGTCGGGATGACGGGAGCGACACCGCCCCGGGTCCCTCGGCTTCGAGGACTTCGCTCGGGACGCGTTGAGTCGATCCTTCGAGAGCCTCAGGATGGCGAATAGCTCGGTGAGCTGGCGTAGGGTCAGGCTGCGTGTTGATTGCGGCTTCTATGGAGGTGAGTGGAATTAACGTGTCGTCGGCTTGAGTTGGAAACTGGCCGAGGACTCTCACCTGGTATTGCGCGGAGTTTTCACCCCACGTTGTTGAGGCTTCGTGTACCCACTGGGGCATGACGATGCCTGGGATTGGGACGTGATTAGCACCGGGCGTGATCGGATCACTTGGGTGCTCGCTGCAATCTACCTGTTTGGGGGCGGGCGTGATCGAATCACTTGGCCCCTTTTTATCTACCCTCCCCCCGGCCCCCTGCCATGATAGATATAACACCATGAATCTGTACCTTCAATACAGGGGGCATCATGGTCACTACGATCACGCAAAAACACTTCGTAGGCTATATTCGTGTGTCCACCGAGAAGCAGGCAAAAGACGGTCGCTCATCGCTTGAGACTCAGG
>JASLNQ010000074.1:0-1892 GCA_030745955.1 Dehalococcoidia bacterium
AATTCAGGACGACAACAAAAACTGGCCGCAATCTTGCCCTCTGACCCCTGCGATAACAAAAACCAGCTACCAACACCGGGTTCTGCATCATGCCGGGCAGTGCAATACTGGTCGGTCGTAACAATCTCCCTCCGCTCCGAAAGGCAGCCTGTTGGCACCCGAACGAATACAACTTGAAGACAGTCTCGTGCTGCGTCCTGCGACCGCAGCCGATGCAGAGAAAGTCGTCGAACTTAACCGGACAGTCCAGGCCGAACCCCCATCATTCGAACCGGACGAGGGCGTAGGCCACTGGACCCGCGACCTGTTCGCGGGAGTCAACGACCGTGTAAAGCCGTCCGACTTCACCGTCGTGGAAGACACCTCGACCGGTCAGCTGGTCTCGACAATGTGCCTGATTTCGCAGACCTGGAACATCGGTGGCATCGATGTTCCGATGGGCATGCCGGAAATTGTCGGGACACATCGCGACTACCGGCGGCGTGGCCTCGTGCGAAAGCAGTTCGGAATGATGCACCGGTGGTCGGAAGATCGCGGGCACCTGTTCAACACGATCATGGGGATCCCGGACTACTACAGGCAGTTCGGGTACGAGTACGCCATCGATGCCTGGGGAGGCAGCACAACCTCGCCAGCGCTGCTGGAGCCGGTGCTGGGCAAGAAAGACGAGCAGCCTCCGTTCACTGCCCGCGACGCCGATCGCTCGGACGTCCAGTTTATCGCCGACACGTATCGGACAGTTCGCGATCGGGCATTTGTGACGGTCGTTCGCGATGCGAAGATCGTTGAGAGCGAACTGTTCTCGACCCACCGGGACAGCGCGATGTTCCAGCAGTGTCGCGTACTGGAACGGAGCGGCACGCCTGTCGGTTACTACCTGTTCGGGATCTACAAGGGCAATACTTGCATCCACGTCGACGCCCTGGAAATCGACTCGTCGGCCAACTGGTTCGATGCGACCACATCGATGCTCGTCGACCTCAAGGGCATGGCGAAACGCTATCAGCCCGAGGGAAAGGAACGCTGCGAAAAGTTCGAACTCGAGATGGGCCCGAGCCATCCGGCGTTCAAGATGTATGACACAGCCCTCGGAGCCCCGAAGCGCGCCTACCACTGGTATGTGCGGGTCCCTGACCTTGCGAAACTGATCACCCACCTCACACCGCTGTTCGAGTCACGCCTTGCCAGGTCGGAGTTTCGCGGGTGGTCGGGTGCTGTGAAGATCTCGTTTTATACGGACGGTATCGAGATGAAGTTCGAGTCTGGCAAGCTGACGGCCGTGACGGGCACCGGGTTCATCGAACGCCACGAGGCGTCTGCCCTCTATCCGGACCTAACGTTCCTGAAGGTGCTCTTCGGGCAGCATTCCTTCACCCACCTGAAGGAAACCGTCGGAGGTTGCTATGCGAAAGACACGGCAATGGGTACCCTGCAAGACATCCTGTTCGGCGGACCGCTAACAGCGGCTGTTCTACAGGTCAGTTAGCAACTCCACACAGGGTCTTCACACCAATTCATTTCGTGAACGCACGGGCGTGTCCAGAATTAATCCATGACATCAGAGGGCTGGTCTTCACAACGCCTCTACCGCCCCTTTGTGCGGGCTGCGCTTGTCGTCGCCGTTGTGCTGGGATTCTCCACCGGCGCGACGATCCTGATCATGCCGGTGCTGGGCATGGACCGCAGCCTAACGTGGATCACCCACGGACAGTCCCACGGAATCGTCCAGTTGTTTGGTTTCGCCGGACTGTTCGTAATGGGCCTCGCCTATCACGTTGCGCCCCGGTTTATGGAGGGCACGGTCCGCTACCCGCTGCCGCAAAAACTCAACTTGTGGCTGGTGGTGATCGGACTGGTCCTGCGATTCTCCGGCCAGAGTTTCTACAAAACTT
>JASLNQ010000074.1:1902-5234 GCA_030745955.1 Dehalococcoidia bacterium
CGTTGGGCGAGCCGGTCGGAGCGGCAGGCGGACTCGCCCTGGTCGCCGGAACACTGAGTTGCGCCTGGACCATGCTGGGCGTTGTGCGGACTGCCACGAATAGGACCGGATCGGCTGAGAACTGGATACTTAGCGGTATTTTCTGGGCAGTTGCCGCCGGCGCGCTTCACCTTGCGATCACAATACGAATGGCGATCGGGAGCGCCCCACTTGCCTATGGAACGTGGAACCAGGCGCTGATATACGCAATGCTGTTCGGCTTTATCGGGAGTTTCATCTTCGCAGTTTCGGCCCGGGCCGTTCGGGGATTCCTGCTGTTGAAACCGATGTACGAACGGGTTAATTTCGTGTCGTTCTGGCTGCTCCAGGCGGGCCTCGCAACACAGGTAATCGGGCGATTTGCCGACATGGACCTGAAAGTGGCGTCGACGGGCCTGATTCTGTGTTCGGTCGGATCGGTCCTCTTCGTTTTCGCGGTCCGGGTGCTTGAAGGCCCAAGCGGCCCGATTCGTCGGTTCCCGGTCGGTTACGACAGGTTCGGCCTGTTCGTGAGAACGGCGTACGGGTGGCTGATCGTCGGGGCGCTGTTATTGATCCTGCAGTCACTGGAAAACAACGATGTCACCGACATCCTTCCGCCCCCGGTCTCACTGCCTGTCATGCATGTATTCACGATCGGGTTCGTGACGTTGTTGATCATCGGGGTGGCATCGAAAATCCTCCCCGTGTTCGAGGGTTCCGACATCCGGTGGCCGCGGCTCATGGACATCGCGTTCGTGCTGGTGAATACCAGCGTTGTACTGCGGGTGGCAGGGGGCTTTTCAACTTCGACGCCGCCCGGACCGCCCGGAGGAGGCCGCCGGACAACTAGCCGCGCTGTCGGCGGACGTTATTAATCGACGGCCCCCTGTCATCCCGGACTCGATCCGGGATCAGCCTCCAACTCGGTTGCACCTCCCGATTCAGCCACCACCGACCCTGCCATCCCCCCGGCTCCCCGTAGGCCCACAGGACGCACTCTCGAAGGCAAGCCGGGTACCGGCGTGGTCAAGGGGTCATCCCATTTCGACCGCCGGTCCCGGATCAAGTCCGGGATGACAATGGCACCTGCGACTCGTTGATGGCAGCAGTACACCCGATCCGTCGATGGCAGCGGTACACCCGACCCGTCGATGACAATCGTGCACCCGGTCCAGCCCATTACAGCGGCAGAACCGTTACCCCGTTACCCCGCCATTAACCGGTCGATATCGCCCTGCAGCTGCTCCAGGTACTGTGGATACGGATTCTGCCGGTATCCAAGTGCAGCGTCCCCGCCCTCGTCGGCGTACCAGGTGAAGTGACCAGGGGCCGACTGGTAGATCGCCGAGTCGGGATCAACCTCGATCATGTTGAAGTAATCAGCCACGTACTTCGCACCCGTCATACGCCACGTAGGCCCGCCACTCACGTTTACTACCCGAGTGGGGCCTGAGGGTTCCGCGTCCACACACGCGACAATAGCGTTCACCGCGTCGTCACGATGAACGAACTCGATATTCTGATCGGGCAGGAACGGCCATTCGGCAGGCGGTTCCTGGAAAACCGGGATCGAAACACCGGAGATCCGCAAAACGACGGAGTCAAGACCGGAACGCGCGACGATCTGCTCGGACTCCGCCTTCGTCTTCGCGTAATTATCATCTGGGTTATACGACTGCGATGTCGTGATCTCTGCACCGGAGTCCGGCGTGCCGTAAACGCTCACCGACGAGCTAAACACAAGCCGCGCCTCGGGCGCACGCGACTTCATCACATCGACAACAATCTGTGTACCGTCGACATTTACACATTGGGCCAGCTCGGTCCGCTGATCGGCAACCGGCGGCAAAATTGCCGCAAGGTGAACGACGGCGTCGACACCCGCAACCGCCGCGGCAACGTCATGGGCAGATGTCAGGTCCCCGGGCACAGCAACCACACCTTCTGGCAGTCCCGAGAAATCGACTGAAGCCAGGTCGAACGCCCGAACCGAATGCCCATCGTCCGTGAGTCGACCGCACACCAGCCTGCCCATGCTCCCGGCGCCGCCCGTGACAAGAACGGTGCTCATTACGTGAGGACGGTCCCGGGTGCGTCGGCCTTTTCTTCGATCTCGTCAACTATCGCTTCAAGGGCACTCACGTTGGCATCCGAGTTATCTCCGCTCAGGGCCTGCCCGGCCTTCTTCACCTTGTTCGCCAGCGGCACACCCGCCAGCGAAGTGAAGAAGAATTTTTCGCGCTGCGCTGTAAGTCGGTCGGCAAGACCGCCGTGACCTGCATCGGAAATAAGCGTTATCGCTTCGTCGAGCAGGTCCTGTGCTCGTGGCATAGTTCAGTTTTTCTCCCAGGGTTCTTAGTATTTGATTGGCGTTTTGTGCGCCTAGTCGTCGTGCGAAGCCGAGGTCGTGTGCGACTCCTCTTCACCCGGATGCCAGTCGTTACCGCGGTCATGACCGTGGTCGTGCCCGTTGGGTCCGTGGCTGGTCCCGTCACCATGGTAGGCGGCGTAAGAGTGAGTTCCCACTGTTGGCCCGTCGTGCGGTTTTACAGCTTCGATATCGACTTCGGGAAGCCGGTCGAAACCGCGGCCTTCGTGACGGTCAAACGGGAACGGCTGGAGCTTCTCGAATATACGGCCGAAACGCTGCCGGCTCGGTCGCCGGTCGAATGAGAACGAGAACTTCGCCCGACCTGCCGGCTCGACCACGTGGAGCTTGTAGTCCCTGGTTCCCATCCCGTTCACGACTCCTGTGTTGATAGTGGTCTGTTCCGAAAGGCCTTCGATAGCCGCCCCAGCAAGGTCGAACTTGCGTTCGCCCGGTGCCTCGACGCCCATCTCCTCGCTGAGCGAACCGGGTGTTCCGGGCGCTTCCGTAACCTTGTCGATACAGGCCTGGTCGATCGCCACCGGGTCGAGGCTGGCAAATACTCCAACGTGTGGAACGATAGGCATGTCGGAGAAACCAGCGCAGTCGCACTTCGGCGATACGTCGATGCCCAGTGTGACAAAACCGACCTTCGGCACGGTCTTCATCACCCCCAGCGCGGCATCGGCAATTGCGATGTCCGTGGCATCAAACATTTCCTGGCTGGCTTCAAATATCCCCCGGGGGTTCAGCACCCCGGCACAGCCGAGACACGTCATGCACCGATCGCGGTCCCACTCGATCTTGTCGTCGTCAGTCACCTTGAGAAGGCCAATCGGGCAGGCATCCTCGATCAGCTCCCACTCCTGGTCGTTTTCCTTGCCGGCAAACACCTCGGGATTGAACTTCGTCGCGGCACCCATGCCATATTTCGGGTGACCGC
>JASLNQ010000074.1:5244-8810 GCA_030745955.1 Dehalococcoidia bacterium
GCCGAGGTTCTTTATGGCGCCGCCGATCACTCCCATGCCATGACCCTTGAAGTGGGTCAGCGTGATTAGCACGTCGGCAGCTGCAATGGCCTGCGCGACATACGCCTCTTTCAGCAAATATCCCTCTGGAACGTCGACCCGGTAGTCGCTGGTGCCAATGTAGCCGTCGGCAGCGATAAAGGGGCAACCGAGGGCTGCCGACGTAAAGCCATTGCGCTCCGCAGTCAGCAACAGGTCCAGTTCCGTCGCTCTTGACGAAAACGGACTGTATGTCAGCGTCGTGGTATCGCACACAAAGGGCCTGCCGCCAAGCTCTTTTATCCTGTCGGCAATCGCCCTGGCATAGACCGGTCGCAGGTAGGCGCTTGAGTTCCACTCACCGCAGTGGAGCTTGATGGCCACTACATCACCCTTGGTGATCAGCTTGTCGAGACCCGCCGCATCGAACACGGTCAGGGCCTTGGCGATCAGGCTGGTATCGGGCGAATCACTCCGGGCATCCATAAAAAATACATCTGAAGACATGTGTGACTCCTGTGAGTCGTACTAAGCGAGATAGCCTCTGCGGCGGAAATATAACGCAAAAACGGTCGCCTGCGCGGCGATTTCAGTACAACCTGACGTGCAATCACCGACCGGGCACAGGAGTCTGGGATAGACTGACGGCCCTTCAACATGGTCGGCAGCAGTAAATACGGGCACGAAATCCGGCGGGAGAATTCGATGGGCTACGAAGTAGAAAAACTCGCATCTGAAAACGCACTTGTGGGCGAAGGCCCCGTCTGGGATGTTGAGTCCCAAACGCTCTACTGGATCGATATCCAGGGAGGGAAGTTCTGGAACTACGATCCCGCCACCGGCGAAAACAAGTTGCTCCACACCGGGTACAACGTCTCTGGTGTCTGCCGCAACAAGCAGGGCGGGCTTACTGTTGGAACCTGGGAGGGCGTGCAGCTCTGGAACTCGGACGACGACTACAAGTGGTTGCACCGCGGCGAGGTCGATGGGCAGCCGATCAAGCTCAACGATGTAACGACAGGTCCCGATGGCAGTCTCTATGGCGGCACTGGACACCTCGATTCCTGTGCCCTGTTCAGGTTCAAGCCCGATGGCACCGCCGAGATCGTTGACGATGGCCTGGCACTCTGCAACGGCATGGGTTTTTCACCCGACCTGCGGACGTTTTACTCCACCGATTCACCCAATCACGAGATCTACAAGTGGGACTACAACCCGGCCACGCACGAACTCTCCAACAAAAAAGTGTTCGCCAAAATCACCTCGGACTGGGGCATTCCCGACGGCATGACCGTCGATGCCGAGGGTTTTGTCTGGTCGGCCATCTGGTACGGCGGAATGGTCGTTCGCCTTGACCCGGACGGGAAAGAGGAAAGGCGGGTCGAGATACCGGCCGCACAAACTTCATCTGCGATGTTTGGCGGGAAAGACCTGAACGAACTGTACGTCACCACCGCGAATTTTGGGACCGGTGATCCTGAGCCATCGGGAATGGAGCCCCCCGGCTTCGACATGGGCACTTACCGCGGCGGCGACCTTTACCGGGTGAAACTCGATATCCAGGGCAAGCCGGAATTCGTGACCGACTTCGCCTGGCCTGCGTCTTAGGTACTCTCACAGGTCGGTTTCGGCGATTCCCGGGTTTGCAGGTCGATACCATATCGACATCGATTGGTCTGTTTGCACCAGTCAACAAGGGCATATCTTCGATACTCTGCTTTGCGTGAGGCGACGTTCCCTGGTGCCGGTTGGGGTATGTTCGCGGGTATTACGCCAGCCAGCACCTCACGAATCGGCTGGTTTGGATTATAGGGACAACCAGGGTGATCCAAGTGAAACCAGCTTTCTTTTCGTATCTTGCCGCCCGGCTTCGATACGCATTCGCACTGTTGCTATTGCCGTTGATCGTGTTACTTGTAGTAGGCGGGTGTAAGGACGACGATCCCGACTCCGATGCCGGCGGTAGCGCTGACCAACCAGCGGCCGCCAGCGACGAGTTCCGCGCCTTTACCAACATCGCGCCAGGCGCACTCGGTGATGCCGCCGGAATCATGAACCGGTACCCGGGTGTCGCGATCTTCGACTTCGACCGTGATGGTGACCTCGATTTTTACGTGACCTCCGCTGAATCAGGCTCGCCAATCCAGCAGGCCCGCGGCGGTGCCAACAAGTTGTTCAGAAATGACGATGGGACCTATGTCGATGCAGCCGAACAGGCCGGAGTGGCCGCGCCTGAGCACAACTCGAGTGCGGTGGCAGCATGCGATTTCAATAACGACGGCTACCAGGACCTGTATGTGGGCGGCATGGGACGCGTCGGTGACGACCTGGATTACCGGTCGATTGAGCCCGGTTCCGAACTGGAACTCGTCGCGGGGGACCGACTGTACATCAACAGGAAAGACGGAACCTTTGCCGACGAGACTGCAAGCTGGCTGGGGTCCCAGGTAAACGTCAGATCGGTTGGATCGCTCGCCTGTGGAGATGTTGATAATGACGGGTGGCTCGATCTGTATGTGGGCAACCGCAGCGATGTTGATTTCACCGTGTTCAACGATCCGAACCATGCAGGGCACTACAACGCCATATACCGGAACGCGGGCAATTCAACGTTTATCGACGTGACACGCGAATCGGGATTGATGGCACCACCGATAGTGATGCGCGACTCGGAGGGAACCCCGATCACCTTTGTCGACGCAACCACAGGTGTCGAAACCGAGGGATTCGATCCATCCCGGTTGGACGGTGCGGGAAACGTTGCGGGAGACCCTGCGGGCGAAACGTGGGCGACCCTGTTTTTCGATCACGACGACGATGGCGACATCGACCTCTGGATCGCCGATGACGGAGACCGGCTCAAGGTATATCGAAACGACTCCAGGGGCACGAACTTCCGTTTCGCGGACATCGGGGCGCCGATGGGGATCGACCAATCCGGGGCATGGATGGGATTTGCCCTCGGTGACTATGACGGCGATGCCGATCTGGACATGTTTATCACCAATATCGGGTTTCACTCGATAACACGCGGTCCCGACAATAGCCCGAGTGGAAACTGCTCTTACGCGGCAAACTTCCAGTGGGGGACCTGTTACCACTACTTGCTGCGAAACGACGGGACGGTCCAGGCACCGGGCGTCGGCACGATCGGCTTATTTCCCGATGTCGCATGGGCGACACATGTCGAACCGAGTGCGGGTGCGCCACCCGAATCGCTTAACCCGAGCAAGGTGCATCCGTTCTGGCGGACCCCCACCGGGGTAGCTGCCTACGACTTCGGTTTTGGCACCGCGTTCTTCGACTATGAAAACGATGGCGACCAGGACCTGTACTGGTTGGGAGCGATCATCGCACCGGGTGAAGGCCCAGGAGGTCTCTTGTATCCCGGGTTTGGAAGGATGTTGCTGAACAACGGGGACGTCACGTTCAGGGATGTCACCGTCGAATCCCACCTGATCGACTCGAGTAATGTCGACTACACCTTCACCGGTCCAAACCAGCCGGGCTTTAACCGAGAGGAACAGCGCATTGGCCCCGAGTTCCAT
>JASLNQ010000075.1 GCA_030745955.1 Dehalococcoidia bacterium
TAGGTGGAGCTGGCGTGGCCGTAGGCGGAACCGCAGTAGCAGTTGGTGGAACTGGCGAAGGCACCTACGTCGGGACCGGAGTATTCGCGGCGGCCACAGTGGGCGCTGCGGGCACCAGCGTTGCCGTGGGTGCAGGTTTACCGGTGAGCGCGACAACCGCCGAGCCCTGTTCTCCCGGCTCGCCGACCGCGAGCTTGATAGTCGGCTTGAACAGGAAGCCCTGCCGCTGCCGGTCCACCAGCGACTTGTCTACTTCGAAATCAAGGCTGATAAATGTCTTCTGATCGGCCGCAAGTTCGAAATTCCCGACCAGCTTGATCGTGTCGCTCGGGACCTCCGCAGTTACCAGTTCGCCGTCTTTCACGACCTCTACTTCAGGGACCGAAAGGCGAATCTGGGTGTACTTACCCACGGGGAGTTCAGCTGTGCCAAGGACCGCTTCGACGCCCTCCAGGGCCAGTAGCTCGAACGTGATCTCCTCGTCGATGGCCGTCAGCCATCCCTCTCCGGCCACCGAGACCTCGATGTTGTCGGTTGTCACATATACGGCCGTGATAGATGGGTCGGGCGCATCGGTTATGCGGACCTCGAGAGTGCCGGTGCCGGTCTCTGACTCAACCCCCGCTCCGCCACCAGCACCATCCGCGGCAGACGGCTTTACGGTTGCGGTCGGGCTGGCAGTTGGCACACCGACGGGCGCAACCTGCGTTGCGGTCGGCTCCGGTGAAACCGCTTCATCATCCCCGCCACCGCTACAGCCAACCACCACCAGTGCAGTCAGCCCGAGCAATATCAACAGTAATAATCGTCTGTTCAATCTCAATTGCTTCTCCACTCACATGGATCCCAGTCGCGAAAACGCGCCGGGAGATTCATTCGCAAAATGCGGCAGGCAACCATCTAGTGTGTAATGAAGCTCGTCGGCACGCCGTCGATACAAACAGGTTCACCGATTGACCGTTACTAGCGAGTTACCGATATGTAGAATCGGCCTGTAAATTTACACCGAATTCGGCCTTCATACCAGAAAACAGGCTCACTTGGTCACCCCGCAGCAATTCGACTCGGTCCTCGCGAACGGTCGCGTGATCGATCCCACCAACAATATCGATGGCCGGTTCGACCTCGGGATCAGGCACGGGAAGGTGGCAGCTATCGCCGAGAACATCACTCCCGAACAGGCCGACGACATCATTGATGTGACCGCCCAGATCGTTATGCCCGGTCACATCGATACCCACGCCCACCTCTCGAGTCCCTTTAATCGCGACGTCGACCGCGCCTGCGGCCACACAATGCTTGTCGAGTCGGGCACCACCACCGCGCTCGACCTCGCTGGTGACCCGACGGCGATGTCTGATGGAATGTTACGCCGTGGCGCGGGCCTGAATGTTGCGGCACTAATGGGACTTGTGCCCCATACGACCATTTCGGAAGACGATCCGAGGCCATCCGTGCTGCGCGATGTCATCGACGATGTGAAAAAGCGTGGCGGCATCGGTGTCAAGATGCTCGGCGGGTACCATCCGTTCACCCCCGAGTCCTCAGCCGACGTGGTGAAGGAAGCCAACGAACAGCTCGCCTGGGTGGCGTTCCACGTCGGCACCAAAAACTCCGGCAGCGACATGACCGGACTGCGTGAGGTCCCGGAAATCACCGGCAAAGGCCGACTTCACGTCGCACACATCAACTCGTACACCCGCGGCATGGTCGACGAGCCGCACGAAGAGGTGCAGGAAGCCCTCGCCATGATCGAGCGAATGCGGTCGCAGTGGGTCACCGAGGCGTACCTGGCCCAGGCCAACGGCACAACCGGCCTCTGCGACGAAGCCGGCAATCTCGTTTACAACGTCGCCCAGAACTGCCTGAAGGCCCGCGGCTACCCGACTACCGACAAGGGTGTCCGGGCCGCGCTGCTGGATGGCTACGGCTCTGCGCTGGTCGAACGGGGCGGTCGGGTGGTGCTGGTCACGGGGCAGGAGGCAGTCGATGTCTGGGAGGCAGCTTCCACCAACGCCTCGCTCAGCTTCCCGGTGAACCCCCCGACGAGTGCATTCAGTCTCGCCACGGCCCGCTATGACGACGGCACCTTCCGCGTGGACGCGGTTTCGACCGATGGCGGGTCGCTCCCCCGAAACGTGGCAATCGAACGGACAATGGCACTCGTCGCCTTTGGCGCCCTGAGCCTCGATGAAGCCGTTATCAAGTTGAGCTACACACCCTCCCGTATGCTCGGTCTGCTGAACAAGGGACATTTCACCGAGGGCGCAGACGCCGATATAACCGTAGTCGATCCCGCGTCCGGCAAGGCCTCGATGTCACTCGTGGCAGGCCAGCTGATCATGTTCAGGGGCCGGGCCGTTGGCAGGGGCGGCACCTGGCTGGTCCTCGAAGACGGACGCGAAGCTGCAGAATCGAGCGGGCTACCGTTCGAGGTGATCGATCTCGAAAAAAGCCGTTTGTACGCAGATTGGAACTAGTTACTGCCCGGCAGGGACAGGCCGGCACGAATAGGAAACAACGAATGAGTCTCAAAGACCGTATTGGCGTGGATGCCGGAAAAACCCGTCTTGAAGACGCCGTCCAGTGGGCTATAGACAACGAGTTTTACTTCCTCGATTTCAACGCAGACGCGGGCCCAAACCACATGGACACGTGGAACCCCGACCGTGCCCGTGAAATTCGAGCGATGTGTGAATCGAACGGCATCTCGATCGGGCTGCACACACTCTCGGCCGTGAACGTCGCCGAGTTCTCGCCGTACGTCTCCCGCGCCGTCGAAGAATACATGCGGGCCAGTGTCGACGTCGCCAACCGGCTCGACTGCTCGTGGACGGTCGTACACGCCGGCTTTCACTTCACAGGCGATATTCCCGAACGGAAAAAATCATCACTCGACCGGTTGACGCGGATCTGCAAGTACGGAGCCGACACCGGGCAGCGAATACTCCTCGAAAATCTCAACTTCGAACCCGACAAAGCCGAAATCCACTACCTTGCCCACACGGTCGAGGAACTTCGCGTCTACTTCGACGCAATACCACCCGAGCAACTGGGATGGGCCTTCACAGCCAACCACTCGCACCTTGTTCCCGAAGGTGTCGACGGGTTCCTCGATGCGTTCGGCATCGATCGCATTGGCGAGGTACGGCTGGCTGACAACACGGGGGAGTTCGAAGTGCACCTCCTGCCCGGCGAGGGGACCCTCGATTTCGCAAACCTGTTCAAACGACTCGAAAGCGCCGGGTACAAGGGCCACTACTCGATGGCGTATGGTTCGGACGAACAGCGAATCGAATCCAGGGACCAGCTCTCCAGGCTGGGCTAACGTGGCTTTAAGCCGGGAACCAGCCCTGAACAAAAGGACAAAGATCTCGTGAACAAGGTTGAGTCAATCGAACCGGACGCCCTGTTCCCCACTGGCGCAACGACCCATGGCAGGTCGACCCGTGCACCGGCGACCGGCAAAAACGGCATGGTCGCATCGGCTCACCCGTATGCCACCCGCGCCGGATTGGATGTCCTGCGCGACGGCGGCAACGCCATCGACGCCGCAGTCGCGGTTGCCTCCACCCTGAATGTCGTCGAGCCGTACATGTCGGGAGTCGGTGGGATCGGCCTGGCGCTGGTTTACGTGGCAAAAGAGCGACGTACCAGGGCGCTGAACTTCTCCGGGCACGCCCCGCAGGCTGCAACGCCCGAGATCTACGACAGCTTCAACGTCGAAACAGGTCCTATCGCACCGCTGGTTCCCGGCAACGTCTCCGGCTGGATGACGATGCACGAAGAGTACGGGTCGCTCCCCCTCCAGAGGGTGTTCCGCGACGCAGTCCGGTACTCCGACGAAGGAGTCGCCCTCACACCCTGGAACGCACGGATAATCGAGGAAAACCTCGAACGGATCGACCGCTTCGAATCATCCCAGGAAGCGATCGTTCTCGAGCGAAACCGCCTCGGCGCGGGGGCGCTCTTCCGCCAGCCACAGCTCTCAAGGACGCTGGCCGCCATTTCCGAAGGCGGCCAGGAAGAGTTTTACAGGGGAACACTCGGCGACCGTGTGCAAGCGGGGCTGGAAGCGGCGGGCGGGATCATCAACCGTGATGAACTAGCCGCCTATAGGGCCTTCTGGCAGGAACCGCTCACCAACAACTACCGCGGGTTCGAAGTGCGGGTGCCGCCGCCAAACTCGGCCGGGTTCCAGGTACTGGAAACGCTGAATATCCTCGACCAGTTCGATCAGCTCCCATACGGATCAAGCGACACCCTCCACCGGCTCGTCGAGGCGGTCTACATCGCTGCCGACGACCGGGCGAAATGCGCTGGTGATCCCAACGAAGTCGAGATCCCCCTCGAGCGCCTGCTCTCAACGGAGTACGCGGCCGAGAAGGCCAGAGCCATTAACATCCTCGAAACCTCGGGTCCACCCCCGGAGCGCTGGAACCGCTCACGCGTCGAGCACCCCCCGGTTGGCGTAAAACCCGAGTTCGCAAGCGGCCTTACGACCCACTTTGCGACCGCCGACGCCGAAGGCAACGTGGTGACAATCACGCAAACCCTGGGCGGCGCGTTTGGTTCTGCCGTTGTTGCAGGTGATACCGGCGTGTTCATGAACAACATGTGCAAGTGGTTCGATATCGATCCCGATCTCGGCAGTCCCAACCTGATCGGACCCGGCAAGCAGCAGGATTTCTGCATCGCTCCGGGCCAGATTTTCGAAGGGACCGGTGACGAACAGAAGATTCGAATGTCGATCTCGACGCCAGGAAGCTACGGAATCCTCCACACGACCGTCCAGATGATGCACCACCACATCGACGCTGGAATGAACGTGCAGGAAGCCATCGAGGCACCACGCTTCCGTTTCTACGACGAGGGAATGCTCCTGGTTGAAAACAGGTTCCCCGTCCACATGCGCCAGGACCTCGCAAGGCGCGGCCACAGGGTGGCGGTGGCGCCCGACTGGCACAACGGCGTTGGCGGCGGGCAGGGCATCCAGTTCACCCGGTACGGCACGATGCTGGGCGGGGCCGACCCCAGGCGCGACGGCGTGGCGATGGGCTTCTAGGTGACACAATTAGCCACGCGTCGCTTACCAGCCCAGGGGGGCACATGGCTGATTCACAAAACTCCCAGGACCCGAAAATCCGTGCACACTACGGCGACCTGACCCCGTTCCCGAAGATGGTGTTCGGGGTTATGGGATCGGCCGGGGGCGAGGTCCCGGAATCGGCCCGCGACAAGATATATGTGCTCGGGGCGGAGGTCGGCCGGCGCGGCTACACGCTGGTAACCGGCATCGCTCCGGGACTCCCCCACGATTCGGTTCTCGGGGCGAAGTCGGAGGGTGGACTCGTCATGGGCATCTCCCCGGCGCTGAGCTTCACCGAGCATGTTGAGCGATACACATCGCCCACCCGCGGCTACGACATCATCGTCTACACCGGCAGCGGGCTCATGGGACGCGAGGTTGAAAACATACGGAGCTGCGACGCTGTGGTCATCGTTGGCGGTCGTTCGGGCACGCTGGGCGAGTTTGCGATCGCCTACGACGAGGCGAAGCTGATCGGGGTACTCGAAGGAACGGGCGGGATCGCCGATCATATCGACGAGCTTGTCAGGGTCATCAACAAGGAGACCGGCGCCACGGTGATCGGCGACCCCGACCCCGTGAGGCTGGTCGAACGTCTCGAACAGGCCTACATCGACCAGGTCCTACCCGGCTACCTCGAAATGATCAAGGACTACAACCCCGACGGCCAACTGGAGTAACCCGGCCGTTTCACTCGTCCCACCCAACTTCCCGACCGGAGTGGAGGGACCCGGTGTGGGGACGCGCACGCCGCCAATCAGCGGTGTAACCGCCCCAACCCCGCCAACACACCCCGACCTCGCAGAAAACGTGACTATGTCACCGCTGGACACGTCCCGTCACGTCGCCACCTGCAACTGCCATCACTTCCTTCACCGTCACGAGGTTGAAATCACCGTGGATCGTATGCGCCATCGCCGATGAAGCGACCGCAAAGTCAAGCACCTGCCGCGAGCTCCATCCGTCCTGGTTCAGGCCATAGATCATGCCGGCACAGAAAGCATCGCCACCGCCAACGCGATCGACAATACGGACCGGGTACCGGTTGCCCAGCAGGATCTCATCGCCATCGAAGTAGATCGCGCTCCAGTTGTTGTCGTCAGCCGACTCGCTCTCACGGAGCGTGATTGCGACCTTCTTGAAGCCGAACTTACCGACCAGCTGCTGCACGACCGGACGGTACGCCTCGGCGTCGATCTCGCCCGTCGTCACATCCACGCCCTCGGCGGCAACGCCCAGGCACTTGTCGGCGTCCTCTTCGTTCCCAATTGAGACATCGACGTACTTCATCATCGGGATCATCGTGGCCTGCGCCTCCTCTGGCGACCACAGGTTCCCCCGGTAGTTCATATCAGCGCTCACGGTCAGGCCAAGCTCACTCGCTGCCTTCGCCGCCTCGTCACACGCAGCAGCCGCACTTCTGGAAATCGCAGGGGTGATACCGGTGAAGTGGAACCAGTCCTTGCCGGTAAACACCTTCTCCCAATCGACCTCGCCCGGCTTGAGCTCGGCAATCGAAGAAGCCGCACGGTCGTAAACGACTTTCGAGGCCCGCATCGCAGCGCCCGACTCCAAGTAATAGGTACCGAGTCGCTGGCCCTGCCTGAGGATCTCGCTCGTGTCGACCCCGAACTGCCGGATGTAGTTGACACACGCCTGCCCGATGTCGTTGTCGGGAATGGCCGTGACGAACGTGGCATCGACGCCAAAGTGGGCAAGCGACACGGCAACGTTGCATTCACCACCGCCGTAGGTGACCTCGAACTCCCTCGCCTGCGTAAACCGCTCGCGCCGCATAGTTGCGAGACGGAGCATCACCTCACCGAAAGTTACGACCCTGACCATGACTTAATTACTCCAAAATCCTTAACTGAAAAGTGTCAATTTACAGCCCCCGCACGATCGCGCAATCATCCGGTCCCACACTGCAAGGGCGGTCTCGCCCCTTATGCCCCGCGAATCGACTTGATGAGTGCAACGGTGTCCCTGCTACGCTGCTCCAGCGTGTCCCAGTCGCCGTTCTTTATGATGTCGGCCGAAACAAGCTTCGAGCCCATCCCAACGGCAACTACACCGGCCTCGAACCAGGGCCACAACGACTCCTCGGTGATGTCCACACCGCCTGTGGGCATGATCGACGACCACGGCATCGGGGCCTTAACATCCTTCACGAAACCGGGACCACCGACCGCACTGCCCGGAAAGACCTTCACGATCTCGACACCAAGTTCCTCGGCCGCCGATATCTCCGACGCCGTGCCGCAGCCGGGGACGTACCCGACTTTCCTGCGGTTGCACACCCTGGCGACGTCGGGGTTGGTGACTGGCCCCACGATGAAACTGGCGCCCGCCGATATGTACATCGAGGCAGTTCCGGCATCGAGGACCGAGCCGGCTCCGAGAATCGCCTCGGGCAACTCGGTGGCGCAGAACTTATCGAGCGCCGAGAACACCTCCCAGGCGTGATCGCCCCGGTTCGTGAACTCCAGGACCCTGATCCCACCGTTTACACAGGCCTTCGCGATGTTCTGGACAGTTGCGATATCGCCGTTGTAAAAAACCGGCACAACGCCAATTTCGTGAACGGCGTTTAGCGCCTGGAGCCTGCTGTGTCTGGCCAACTCGGATTCTCCTTCGGGTGGTTAAAAAAAGCTCTACTACAAACAGCCCGCCAGACAGTTTAACCCCCCCGAACCGGCATTCCGACCGCAGCGGAGGAATCTAACCCAAACCTGCCAGCGCGAATCAATCAAAGCAACCGGCCTGTCGCTTCTCATCCCACGCCACCACCGAATCCACCGTCATCTCGACCGCAGCGGAGAGATCTAACCCCCACCTGCCAGCAACAACAACCCAAACGGAAGCAACACCGTCCGAGCAACCACCACGCCCTACAGCTTCCCGATCTCCTGGAGCAGCTCCTCCGAACCCGGAATCGAGTCGGTGTACACATTCGACCACCGGATCACACCCTCGCCATCGATTATGAAAATCGACCGCCGGGAATTACCACGCTGCTCGTTGAAAACGTCATACAAACGCGAAACCTCGCCGTGCGGCCAGAAGTCACTCGCAACCGGAAACGGCACCCCGTCGTAATCGACGTGTTCGCCCATGCTCTTTATCCAGGCAACCTGAACAGGCACTGAGTCGCAGCTAATCTCGACAATCTCGGTGTTCGCAGCCTGGAACTTGTCGTAATTTGCGCGGAACCCGCGCACCTGGTTCAGTCACCCACCGGTAAAACTGGCCGGGTGGAACCCAACGACCACGATCTTCCCACGCAGATCGGAAAGCGTGACGGGATCGGACTGACTTTTCAGCGTGAAATCGGGTGCAGGGGTGCCGGGTTGAAGTGCCATAAGAAGTAAATGCTCCGTACCTGGTGAAAAATCATGACCAGCAATACTACCGGTTGTCCCAGTCCCAGATATGCATCGCGTTATCGCCAAGGAGCATTGCCCGCTCATCGGCCTTCAGCCAACTGAACCCATCCCGAACCAGTCGAAGCTCATCCTCAAGCGACAACCACCCGTGATCGACCCAGTGGTGGCCCGGATACCCGGTACCCCACATGCACCGGTCAATCCCGAATGCATCAATCGCCAGCTTTACCGCACCGTGCATGTCGGCAAACGGGAACTCACCCTCCGACCGGTTGTGGACATCGGAAATCT
>JASLNQ010000076.1 GCA_030745955.1 Dehalococcoidia bacterium
GCTGGCTTTTTTCTGAAAGCAGAAATTCGACGAATTCCAGTGCTAGGTCTTGCGAGTCGCTGGCGGCGAGCATGCCCACGCCGGCCGCCGAGAAAACTCCAAGCAATTCGCCGCCTGCCGGGTGATAGTTCCGGGCCGGGAACGACTCGCCCTCCTCGGCAATAAATCGATACAGGTAGTAGTGGTTGGCGAACCCGACATCGATATCGCCCACCGAGACCGCCTGCACAATCGCACTATTGTTCTTGTAGTCCTTCACGTCGTTTGTCTTCATCGCTCGAAGCCACACAAGTGCCGCCGCACTTCCCCGTTCCCTCCTGAGTGCCGTTACAAAAGACTGGAAAGAAGCGTTCGTCGGTGCCCATCCAACACGTCCCGCCCACTGCGGAGCTGTATAACCTTCGAGGGTTTCAGGGAGGTCTGAAAGATCAACTGTGTCGGTGTTATATACAACCACCCGCGCACGACCGGACGTGCCGGCCCAACGGTGGTCACTATCAACGAAACGTCTGTCGACATCCGAGATCGATTCTTCAGGCAACTCCGCCAGCATCGAGGCGGCAGCAAGTCGCCCGAGCACACCGATGTCCTGCGAGAAGAAAATGTCGGCGGGCGATCGATCACCCTCCTCCATCAGCGTCGCCGTCAGACCGACCGTCGATCCATATTTAACCTCCACCGAAATCCCTGACGACTTCTCAAAATCGGCAATCAGGGGCCCGACGAGGTCGGCGCTCCTGCCCGAATACACGGTCAATTCGTCGGTTTTGTCAGTGGCGCATGCGGTCATAACGGCCAAAGTGGCACCGATCACACTGACTAACACAGAGCGCAACATCCACCCGGGAGGGCCCATGAAGATACCTTTCGATTTCACGAATCAATCACGTCGCAACCGGGGGTGCGAATAATTCCTGACTTAAAAGGTATGCTTTGTGCCCGTTGAGGCCGACCGAAAGCCGTGATAGTGACGTGAAGACCGATTGACCGGACTGCTTCGATTGGTCCAGCGTCATGTCTGCCAGGCACGCCAACCGATCACGCGATGGTTCATCCGGCGTGTCTGGAGCTGGTTCAATCCCGGGGGAGCGTTCACGCCTTCTACCGGTTCGCCTCGATCCAGCCGTCTACCAGCACGACCGTTTCATCGACAACGTCCGACTGCATTCCGTGCTGCGCCGCTATGGTCCGGACCAGCCGGTCGACCCGCTCGATGTTGAGCGCCCCGTTGGCCAGCGCACGTGCAGCCGATGACGGGTTTACCAGCGACAACGCCGCGTTGGCGTACTTCTCGAACGGCACGAGGTCGCCCCGGTCGGCACCCAGCTTCACACACAGGTCGACAACCCACTCGTAGACCGACTCCGTCGCGGCCAGGTCCGAATGCACCGCTTCTTTGATCGGGCGCATGGCGTCTTTTTCGACGCAGCGGTAGTTCCCGGCCATCAGCATGCTCCACTTGGCAAGCGGAACGAACACTGAATCGTGCACCCGCAGCTTCACGGGCAGCTCAACTTCTGTGCCCTTCACGTCGAAACGAATCTCCTGGATATCCGATTCCAGCTGTCGAAGGACGCCGGTGTGGCGATCTGAATCGAACCGTGCCACCTTGAAGTTGGTGGGCAGCCCGACCTGCAGCACGTTGACCTTCTCATCCGGCGGGCGGAATGCCTGGGGATCGGGACTGCACAGCGTGATCAGCGCAGGGTCGAAACCGTCCCAGGCATCCGGGTCGGTGTAGCTTCCCTTCAGGCCCTCGGCATCGATGCTCGGGATTCGCCGCAGATAGGCCAGCGGTGGCATATTCATGATCGACATGCACGGCACCCCGGCTGCCGCCACCCGGTCCAGGAGGTCCCTTACGTCCGTGGCCCCAAACTGGGGTTCCTGCATCGCGAGGCCCACGAGGTCGTAATCGCCGGGGTAGACATCGCCCGGACCCGCCGCCGACAGGTCGCCGGGCATCTCCTGCGAGTTGAGCTCGACCAATCCGTCAACACCCCGCGCCGGCATCCGCACCCGGGCTCCCTCCGCGTTGATGAGCCTGACCTCTTCGGGGAGACACACCAGCTTGACGCTGTGGCCGGCGAGCGCCATTTTGGCCCCCAGAAGCGAACCGTACGAAGCGCCCAGGATCAGGATTTTGTATGCGGTGGTCATATTTACTCCCGTCAGCCCTTCTCGCTCGATTCAACCGTGCCCCTGATTTCCGGACGCAGCGACAGTTTCTGACCGGCGGCAGTGCAAGTCAAATTTCGCGGCGATTAACTACTTGACACACAAAAACACGAAACTCAGGTGGTTGGACCAACATAGTGATTGGTAAAGGTTCTGGAGGCAGGTCAAGTCTCATTACTTTACTTATCAGTTATATAACTATATGGTTATTTACATGCCAACCGACACGCTTTCTCAGACCTTCTCAGCACTGGCCGATCCAACTCGACGTTCGATTCTGTCCCGCCTAACAGCGGGGGAGGTGTCGGTTACCGAACTTGCGGAGCCGTTCAATATGACGATGCCTGCCATATCCAAGCACCTGAAAGTGCTCGAAAATGCTGGCCTTGTGTCACGTAGCAAGTCGGCTCAATGGCGGCCCCGCAAGTTGAGCGCCGGTCCGATGAAGCATGTTTCCGACTGGCTCGAAAAATACCGTGAACACTGGGAAGAGCGACTCGACCGACTCGACCACTACTTAACCGAACTCCAAAACTCAGACCAATAGGATTTCACCCGTGACTACTATCGAACACCCGGAACGAACCCTCGTCATTGAGAGGGAGTTCAATGCTCCACGCGATCTCGTTTACGAAGCATGGACCAACCTCGACCACATCGAAAAATGGTGGGGACCCATTGGTGTGTCGATTAAATCCATCGAACGAGATTTCTCGATCGGTGGTGTGTGGAGGTGCGTGATGCTTACTCCGAGCGGTGGCGAAAAACCTCTCCGATACGAATATCTTGAAATCCTCCCGCCCGAGAAACTCGTTTGGCTTGAATCGTGGGCTGAAAACAGATCGGACGAGGTCCAAGTGACGGTCAGGTTCGAAGAGCAAGGCGACGGGACGAAACTGACCATGCTGATTCTCCACGGTACCGCCGAAGAGATGAAGCGAAACGACGAATATGGTATGCGCGATGGCTGGAACTCCAGCTTCGAGTCACTCGACGAGTTCCTGGAAAGTTGTGCCGCCGCCTAGGGGCTACCGAAGCCACAGAGTGCCGGCGCAAAATGAAATTGCGCCGACATTTCGGCGCTAATCGGAATTGTGAACAAACCTCGGCACCAGCGTTCCACAGCCACCATCGATTTCTCGACCGGAGTGGAGAGACCTGGGGTGGGGGAGGTCATCGGCGAGCACCGCGCGACCCCGCACCAGATCCCTTGGCTGCGCTCGGGAAATGACGTGGGGTGCGGGGCGGCAGACACATCTCTACAACACCCCGGTAAAACACACCCGGCCCGACTCGCAAGCGCCCGTCCTTACTGAATTCCGTCGAGCAGTCCCTGGCAGTCCTCGATCTTCACCTCGCACAGCAAAATGAGATTGCCGACGATCGCGTAGGTCACGTAACTCGTCCGGGTGGCGCTGATTCCGCCGACCGCGAACGGCGCCGGCTTGCCCCGGCCCGTGGCGTCATCGGCCGGGTCCATCCCATCGCTGAGCGCAGAGTCGTGCGATGCGTAAATGCGCACCTCGACATCACGCTGATTGTAGAAGCCGTACCACGCACCGGTCGCACCGGGCAGCGTTTCGGGCGACAGCTCCTTCGACTTTTTCCACCCGGCCGCCGCCACGTCATCGACAGTGAACACACCATCGGGCTGCAGCTTCAGCACCGGTTCGGCATCATCTCCCGCAGAATCGCCCGTAACCCCGCTATCTCCCGAACCGCAACCCGCCAGCAGCGGGATGACCAGGACAGCGAGCAGAACAACGACCAACCCGGCCGTCCGGCCCAAAATCATTATGTGAACGTTCATGGTCGGGGCAGTATAGGCGAAATCCGGCGGGCGATTTATCCAGGCCGACCCGATAGCCCTCGCCAGAACTGTCCGACAATCCGTTCAACATCGTCGTTCCATTCCTGTTCACGGTGCGGCTTGATGTGTGGCTCAGACGGGTTCCACCCACCGCCAAACGGTTCGAGGGTTGAAAGTGCCAGCTTCTCGTAGATTGCGAACCTCTGGTCGAGTTCTCCCGCAGCGATGAACTCCCTGTACAACTGCAAGTAGTCCGGATCGTCGCGCTCCCAGTCTGTAATCGCTTTTTTTCACCGCGCCATGAGAGGTCCCTGAGTGTGAAATAACCGGTCATCAAGTCACTCACGCAACACAGCAGCCGAAGACCCAGCGCATCACGCGACATCGCCGAGTTGGACCGGGACATGCGACGGTTATGAGCCAGGTTGAAATTGATACTGAACGCCACTAGTCGCCTGTCCGAGTCCCCGACCGCCGACGAGATACCCGATCCCCGGAGGTCCCGCGCCAGCCCGTCGAGCAGCCCGTGGCGGTCGAACATGATCCTGCCCGACTGGAGCCAATGTGCAATCTAGACCTGTCGCGGGGTTGGGGTTCCCGACCTGCCGGCCATCGGTATTTCGCTCAATTCGTCCGACCGAACAAACAACAGGTCGGTCACCCTGCTATCGATTTCAGCGATTCCCACATCGAGGAGCACCGGGGATGAAGACAACACGATCACCATGTCGAGATCACTGCTCGAAGACACGTGGCCCGTTGCTGCAGACCCCACGATTACCACACCATCGACTGCGTCGTGATTTCGCAGATTTTGCAGATGGTTGTTCACAATGCCGTGATTGTCGCATCGCTAACGCAACCGCGAAATAAGCACTTGTGGGAATGCAAAATCCCTTTCAACGAAATGGGAAGGCCCCGGACTGTTGTCCGGGGTCTTTCGGCTTTTTTGGGGGAGTATGTCTGCTGCGATCAGCCTGAATCTGGCGCGGTGCGCACTCGTTTGTGATTCAGGATCAAGGCCTTTTCAAAGGACCGGTCAGTCGATTTCACGCCTGGCCTGGAGGGCGGTCTCAACGCTGAGCCCGGGCATCATTCGCGTTAGTTTCGAACACTGGTCGAGCGTCGTTTCCTTACATATCGTTGCCAACTCGCCAATTACGGCTTTGAGACTGCCGGTACCCGCCGCCGAACGCAGTCGTGACACTTTGTGATCGGAACTCGGGGTTGTTTGCCTGGTCATGGTTACCTCTCGCAATTCAGATGCAGCAAGACCAAAAGCGATGCCAGGCACCGTTGTTGCCGTGCGACACACACTACCCTCGTCCCGACCGGAGCGGAGGGGCCACCCATCGACGCGGCATGGCTCCACTATTCAGCCAACCCTGGCCCTGCCTTCAACCATTGCCACTACGCCCCAGGATCCAGTTCGGCACCGCGAATCGGAAAGGCCACACCCGCCCCGGGCCTGCAAGAGACATCGGTGGCGATTGCGGCTAACTGAGCTCGGGCCAAACGCACTCCATCTGCCAGGCCTGGATGCCGGTGAACTTTGCGGTGCCGCCACGGGCGAACAACGAAACTCCCTGGCTATCGTCACGGTCCGGGTACGCCCGCAGTGTGAGGCATTGCCGGTCGTTGGCAAACACCTCGACAACGCTCCGGTCGATAAAAACGCGAAGCTCGACAGGCTCATCATCGGCGATATCCAGCGGTCCGATCTCGGGAATCCGTGGGATCAAATCGGTGCGTACTGAAGAGGATGTCCCGTCGATCTGGAGCAAAGCCGATCCAAAGCGCGGGTGTCCCTTCGGGAAGAAAGAAATGCGGGTCGACTCCTCGCCGTTCCCGGACCTCAAAACGTTCAGTCCAACCTCGTGAGCGGTACCCGGTTCGATCGTCATTGTGAGCTCGAGTGCGTTCCCGCTTATGTCACCGAGCACCAGTTCTCCACCCGCGCCAACCTCAGCATCAGGCGCTGAAATAAGTTCCCCCCTCAGTGACTCAACCTCATCGACCGGCCGGATCACCAGCGAATTGTCACCCCGCAGCGAAAGATGAGTCGGCAGTGTCATGATGTCGCTCCACCCCCGCGGCTCCCGGCTCTCCTTGATATTGAAGATCGCCAGGAACCGCCCGCTGTCGTCAATCGTCGCCGACGGCGCATGCAGACTACCCACCGCCAGCGGACCGTTGTTCAGTCTGCCGTGATAATCGGCTTTAAAGCGGTGGCCCAATGGGTCGTAATCACCGACGAAATACTGCCCTCCCCGCTTGTGGCTGAAGAACAGCAGCATGTGCTTGCCGTTCCCGATCGGCCAGAAATTCGGCACCGCATAGTCTTCGCCCGGCTCCGAGTTGAAATCGCCCGCGATCAACTCACCTACGTACTCCCAGCCCGTGAGGTCGGTCGACCTGAAAACGTGGTCGACCCCCACGCCGTCGGTGCTGCGCTCTCCATCTTTGAACACACCCGAAAGCGCGTAGTAGCCGTCGTCTTCCTTCCAGATGCACGGGTCGAAGACGCGGTACGGGCTACCGTCATCGTCGACCGGCACGATGGGAATGACGGGGTTCTGCGGGTTTTTCTGCCAGTCCGTCAGCAGCGGGTCAGAAGCGGTGGCGATGGCGTTGCCGGCCTGGGTGCCGTGGTAGGTCGCGATCACGCGGTCGTTCTCAACCAGCGTTTGCCCGCTGTAGCAATCGTTTTCCTGGTCGGGATAAAGGGCGATCGGCAGATCCCGCCACCGCACCAGGTCTTCGCTGACGGCGTGACCCCAGTGGACATGCTCTTCGCCATCGGCGCGGAACTGGTAGAAAAGGTGGTACAGGCTCTGCCACTGGCAGAGTCCGTTCGGATCGTTCATGAAGTTTTCGGGCGGCGAGAAGTGATACGTCGGCCGGTGCCGGTCGCCGGCAAGCCTTTGCCGTGATGCGCGCCAGCGCCGCACCTGTTCGTTCGATTCGAGCTGTTTCATCCGGTCGTCAAGGGTCGTCACGCGTCCGCTCCTGTTTCATGCCTGGATCCATCCGGCCCACTGCGTCCCCAGTTTGTTCCAGCGGTCCCGCTTCGACAAGTTTTATTGCTTTTAACTTCGAAAGCCGCAGTGGTCTGGTCCTGTCAGCTACCCACGGCCGTGTCCCGCCACCTGTAAATTAGCCCGCAACACTATCAATAACGCAGTAACAGGCTACTACCGCCCCCCGACCAGGCACCAGCCAGCACAACCCCCGGGGCACATACAGGACATTCACATGAGTAACGAACGAATCGGACTTGTAGGACTTGGCATGATGGGCATGCCAATGTCGAGAAACCTGGTCGAGGCCGGCTACGCAGTTAGCGCCTTCGATCTTGACGGGAACGTGGTAAGCCAGGCCGGCGCGTTCGGTGTATCGCCAGCGACCTCTGGCAGCGAGGTTGCAGCACAGTCCGGCATCGTCATCACGATGGTCCCCGACTCGCAGGATGTTGAGGCAGCCATCGCCGGACCCGGCGGGATTATCGAGGGTGTCAGTGCGGGCTCGGTGGTCATCGACATGAGCACCATCTCGCCGGAGACCGGCAAGGAGATGGCGGCGCTACTCGAAGAAAAGGGAGTCGACTTCATCGATGCCCCCGTAACGGGCGGGGTCACCGGGGCCGAAGAGGGGACCCTGTCGATCCTGGTCGGCGGCAGCGCCGAGGTTTTCGAGCGCGCCCTCCCGGTGCTAAACGTACTCGGTGGGACCGTGACCCACATGGGGCCGGTCGGATCGGGTCACATGGCGAAGATCGCCAACCAGCTTATCGGCGTCGGCATCGTTTCCGGCATTTCGGAAGCATTTGTACTTGCCAAGAAATCGGGACTCGACCTGCAGACGTTTTTCGAGGCGGTGAGAAATGGCGCCGGCCGGTCGTGGCACCTCGAGGTGTTCGGACCCAAGATCCTCGCCGGTGACTTTGCGCCTGGTTTCATGGTTAAGCACATGCAGAAAGACCTCCGGCTCGCCGACGAGGCTGCTGGCCGGACCGGCACCGCGCTCCCCACCACGAACCTGATCGCACAGCTCTACCGGGCGTTGCAGGCCGAGGGGCCGGAGGCCGTCAACCAGGGCCACCAGGCGCTGATACAGGTAATCGAAAAGCTGTCGAACGACGAAGCCCGGGCCTAGCCGAACCACCTGGCACCTGCCAACACCCGCGTCACGACCGAAGTGAAGGGATCCGGGGCGGGGGAGGCGCGCTCCTCGTGACTAATGTGAATACCGATCAACCCGATTTCCCGACCGAAGTGGAGGGACCTCGAGGGATACAGTCAGGCCTGCTTGGTAGGCCTCAATGGACATCACATGTCGACGCGGCCGGCGATGGCCCGCGAATCCCACCGAGATCCCTCCACTTCGGTCGGGAATCAGATGGAGGGTCCCGGCCTGCGGTGGCCCGTTATTTCCTCCGAGGTCCCTCCGCTCCGGTCGGGAAATCACGTGGTGGACTACGCGCCCATCAACACCATCACCCGGAACCATCACGCCCATCGGCGACCACCGGCAGCACCACGTGCGACGGACGTTCGGCATCGGTGAACACTGTGTTGCGCGCCATCCGGCTGTGGGTGTGTCGACCAATCGGCTCGCCCGTGTTCGGGTTCACGTCGAAACGGGGGAAATTGCTCGATGAGATATCGATCCTGATCCGGTGTCCGGCCTTGAAAAGGTTCGAAACCGGTGGCAGCTCGATCTGCACCTCGTACACCTCACCCGGCTCCATGAGCACCTCCTCGTCGTAGCCC
>JASLNQ010000077.1:0-3617 GCA_030745955.1 Dehalococcoidia bacterium
GAAACGACAAGCTCGTGCCCACGGCGCGGCGTGTTTACGACGTTCTGCGTCCGCACTTCAACACGCAGTACGACGATTCCCAGAGCATTGGCCGGCGATATCGCAGGCAGGACGAGATCGGCACGCCGCTGTGTGTGACGGTCGACTTCGACACGATCGAGGAAGACGACGCGGTGACGATCCGGAACCGGGATTCGATGGAGCAGGTCAGGGTGCCCGTCGAGAACGTCGAAACGGCCATCCGCGACCAGCTGGACGTTATGCGGGAGGACTCACAGGGCAAGTGACCGGCGTGTGCGGCGGGAGCCAGTAACGAACCCGCCAAGTCCTGGCGTGCGTAGAACTTTGAGTATCGTGGTGTGGCGCAAGCCGTGAATTTTCACCGCACCGTTGTTTTCGCCGGTACATCTAACTCGTACGTGCCTGAAAAATTCGCGTAAGTTAGCGCATTGCCTGGAGTGATCGTCAAATGGACCGAACAGTGCGAAAGATAATCCCCGACCGAGCCTGGTTACTGATGCTGATCGGCCTGGTCAGCGTGGTGGCAGTTGCCTGCGGTAGCGATAGCGAAGCGGACACCTCATCGCAGACCATTGCCCAGGTGGCAGCGGGCGGGCAGGTCACCGAAAGCGCTCCGAGTACCACGGACGACACGGGTGATGCGGGCGACACAGGCGACGCTGTGGCCGTTTCAACGGGGAATGCCCCGGCGATTTCGGGAGAAACGTTCTCCCACGGTACGTTCAACCTCGATATGCACGCCGGAAAACCGGTACTGGTCAACTTCTGGTTCCCGTCGTGCCCACCCTGCTGGGCAGAAATGCCCGATCTACAGGCGGCCTACGAAAAATATGGCGATGACGTGGCATTCATCGGTGTCCAGCAGCTAGGACTCGACTCTGCGGCAAGTGGCGCTGCGTTCGTCGAGGAACTCGGGCTCACCTACCCGGCACTGGTCGATATCAAGTCAGAGATCCAGTTCGACTACGAGGTGTTCTCGTACCCGAGCACGATATTCCTCAACAGGAACCACGACATAGCGCGCACTTGGACGGGGATCATCAACGAAGAGCAGCTCGGCGAGCAGCTGGACGCCCTTCTCGCCGGCTAACCGGTTGGACGCCTACCGGTACTCAGATTTCCCGACCGCAGCGAAGCGAAGCGGAGGGACCTCGGTGGAAACTGCCATACCTGCCGGGCGAATCCTTAACTTCACACGCGGGGTGGCTGCTATCAAGCAACACTCAACGTGTGAGGTCCCTCCGCTCCGGTCGGGAAATCGAGTTGGTGCAAGGATGGGTATTGTCGTATGAAAGCGAGTTGAACCATGTCCGACTGCCCGACCCGTGCGGAAGGACCCGGTGCCGTTCAACAGAACGATAGGCCCGATGCGACCCGATCCCTACAGCAGCTCGCCGTTCTCGCTCGTGTAGCCATTTTCATCGGCGGTGCGCGGTGTGCTCGCGTGGTCACCACGCGTGGCGATCTCGATACGGTTGCCGTCGGGGTCGTAAATGAACAGGAACTGTTGCCCATCGTGGCGCGTCCCGGGCCCGCCGACTACCTCGACACCGGTATCCTCCAGCGCGTCGGCCGTCGCCTCGAGGTCCTCGACCTCGAACGCAACATGCTGCCGGCCGTCGCCGCGGAGGCCGAGTGACTTCGGCGGATCGATCACGTGGATCATCGAACCGTCCGGCATTTCGGTCCATGCCAGGGTGTTGCCATCGATCTGGTGTGGAATAACCCTGATATTCAGCAGGTCGCGGTACATCCCGAGGCACTCGGCCCGGTCGTTGATCGGCAGGCCGACCTGATTGATCGTGAGGATCTTGATCTTCGAAGGCGATTCGACCACTTCGTTCGTACCCGATTCACTGGTGTAACCGAACGCGTCGGCCACCCGCGACGAAGCACGTAGCCCGCTGGCGGTCGCGAACTCGAGTCGGTTTCCGTCGTTGTCGTTGATGAAGATGCAACGCTGGCCATCGTGCCGCTCACCCGTATCGGTCACGCCTGGAAAGTCCGAATTTTGCAGCTCCTCAACGGCGGCATCGAAATCCTCGACCTCGAAGGCCACATGGGGTTTGCCGAGATTTTCGCCGTCCGCTGGCTCGATCAGGTGGACCATCGTGCCGTCCAGGGTCCGGGTCCACACGATATTCGGCGAATCGACCATCGAGGGGATCACCTCCAGACCGAGAATATCGCGGTAGAACTTCAGTGAAACTCGGCGGTCCCAGATCGGGAACCCGACGTGGTTGATGGTTTTTATCCGGATGCTGCTCGCCATTGCGTGGCCGTCCCCTGTGGTGGTATTGGCTCTTGGTTGGTTGGTGGGTGTGCTACTTCAGTTCTACGATCATCTCGATCTCGACTGGTATCTGACCCGGCAGGCTACCCATGCCGACGGCCGACCGTGCGTGCTTGCCGTTCTCGCCGAACACCGCAACCAGGAGGTCGGAGCAGCCGTTGATGACCTTTGGCTGGTCCGAAAAATCGGGCTCGCTGTTGACCATGCCGAGCAGCTTGACCACCCGGTTTACGTTGTCGAGGCTGCCAACATGCTCACGCAGCGCACCGAGTAGCTGAATGCCCACAAGGCGGGCGGCCTCGTAAGCCTGGTCGACATCGAGGGCCGATCCCACCTTTCCGGCCATCAGCGTACCGTCGGCCTGGATCGGTCCTTTGCCCGAAAGAAAAACCAGCTTGCCGGTCGTGACCGCCGGAACGTAATTGGCCACCGGGCCCGCCGGGTGAGTGAGGTCGAGTCCGAGTTCTTTTACATTGTCTTCGGCGCTCATACGCGGATGCTCCCTGGTGAGTTAAAAACATGCGAGACCGGCGGTCAGTATGCACCGGTCTCGCACCTTTTTCTATCGATGTAGCTTCGCTTTACGCGGGGCTATGCCTTTGGCTCGGTCATGGAAAGCGGCTCGAGGATCCTGTCGAGTTCGTCCTCCGAGAGATCGGTCACCCGCAGGGCGACCTGCTTGATCGTCTCGCCGCTCTCCGATGCATCGTGTGCGATACCAGCCGCTGCATCGTAGCCGATGATTGGTGCCAGGGCGGTGCAGATCGCAAGGCCCTGCATGACCATCTCCGGGCCCTTCGGCGTAGCAACAAGGCCGTCGATGCACTGCCGGGCGAAGTTCACCGCTGAAGTTGACAGCAGGTCGATCGATTCGAGCAGGTTGTGCGCCGCCACCGGCATCATCACATTAAGCTCAAAGTTCCCCGACTGGCCGGCAATGGCGATCGTGGCGTCGTTGCCGATGACCTGCGCAGAGACCATCGTGACGGCCTCGGCAATAACCGGGTTGATCTTGCCGGGCATGATCGACGAGCCGGGCTGGACCTCGGGGAGTGCGATCTCACCGATGCCGGCGCGCGGGCCGGAACCCAGCCACCGGATGTCGTTGGCGATCTTCAACATGCCGATGGCGACCGATTTTATTTCACCCGACGCCGAAACCACCCCGTCGAGGGTGCTCTGGGCCTGGAAGTGGTTCGTGGTCTCCGAAAGGTCGAGGCCCGTCAG
Source organism: Dehalococcoidia bacterium (assembly GCA_030745955.1). The sequence goes on from JASLNQ010000077.1 coordinate 3,542, forward strand.
CTCACGCAGTCTTTCGATGACCCGGCTGCTGAACTCGGGGTGCATGCCGATGCCGGTGCCGACAGCCGTGCCGCCC
>JASLNQ010000077.1:3627-8569 GCA_030745955.1 Dehalococcoidia bacterium
TCGGCAAGCGCCTTCTCTGCCCGCTGGCCGGCAAATTCGAGCTGGCCCGCGTAGCCCAGGAACTGCTGCCCCAATCGGATCGGGGTGGCGTCCTGCAGGTGCGTGCGCCCCGTCTTGACGACATCCCAGAACTCCTCTGACTTGGCACGGAGCGAGTCCTCAAGCACCTTCAGGGCGGGGATCAGGTTGTCGTGGATCGCACCCGCAGCCGCGAGGTGAATCGTGGTCGGGATTACGTCGTTTGAGGACTGCCCCTTGTTCACATGGTCGTTGGGGTGGACCGGGTCTCGTGAACCCAGCTCGCCACCGAGTGATTCGATCGCGACGTTCGAGATCACCTCGTTCGCGTTCATGTTGGTCGATGTGCCGGAACCGGTCTGGAATACGTCAACGACAAACTGGTCGTCGAACTCACCGTCGATCACACGCTGCGCCGCGGCGATGATCGCGTCGGCAATATCCCTATCGATCGCTTCGAGGTCGAGGTTAACGACCGCGGCCGACTGCTTGATCTGCCCGATTGCCTTCACGAACGACCTTCCCAATCGCAGGTTGCTTATCGGGAAGTTGAGTTCAGCCCTTCGCGTGTTGCCCCCGTAATATGCGTTCGCCGGGACTTCGAGCTCTCCCATCGAATCGCGTTCAAGGCGCATTTCCTGCGAGGCCATTTTTCGCTCCTGTACTACTTGTTTTGGTCTGTTTCCATTCAAATATTCTTGTGTTGCTACAACCAACCCGGACGAATGATATGCGTAAGCGCCTAGCGGGGAAGTGGTTTTACCGTGACAAGCGCAGCACCCAGCACTGTCGCCCCGGCAGCGGCCCAGAACACCATCTTGATTCCGAACTCCTCGGCTATTGGCCCTGAAGCGGCCGGACCCAGCAGCATGCCGATCGCATAAAGCGCCTGGTAGGAGCCCATCGCAGTTGCCCTGAGGGCGACCGGGGCTGACGCGAGGGCCATGCTGATTAGGACGGTGTTCATGAGACCCCGCCCGAACCCGTTAAACACCTGTAGACCGCCCAGGACAACGAGGTCGGTGGTCACCGTCATGATCGCAAGCGAGAACAGGGTCGCCGCGCAGGCTGTCAATACAGCTACGGTCGGCCCCATCCTCTTCGAGAGCCAGGCCGATGCGATAGTCCCCCCGACCGCAGCCAGCAGCCCCGCAGTCGTGATGTAGCCAATTTCACTTTTTGAAGCCCCGAGATTTTCGGCGTGGACCGGCAGAAACCCGAAGTTCACCCCGAACGTCACGAACTGAAGGGTTATCGCCACCGCCGAGACACGCAGCAGGAGCGGCGATCGGAGAACGCTGAGAAGCGACCTGAACGAATAACGGGCGGTGGCAACGATTTTCGGTTCAGGGGCCGAAAGCAGCATCAACGCGCCGGCAAATGCGATCCCGGCCGCGCCGTAAAAAGTGCTCAGGTTGCCATAGTGATCGGCCACGATACCGCCAACAAACGTCGCCGTGACAAGCGACAGCGTGTTGACCGACATGATGATCGCCATCGCCCGCGTCGTGCTTCCGGCCGGGTAGTACGACGAAAAGAGCACGCTGATTGCTACCCAGCCCGCAGCCGACACGCCGGTAAGTGTTCGGGCGGCGAAAAGTGCCCACGGGTTCGGGGCAAGCCCCAGCCATATCGCACCCAGGCCGCTGAGTACGAGCGCACCGACCGCGAACGGCTTGCGGCCTACGATGTCGGATCCGATTCCGATCGGGATTCGCAACACCAGCTGACCGATCGCATAAGAGGCGATCACGATCCCGACCATCTGCAGGTTTGCGCCAAGTTCCTGCGCATGCAACGGTAGGATCGGTACGTACAAGTAGAGCGATATCCAGAACAGGTAAGTCGCCAGGGCGACGGTAACTATGTACCTGAGGTTGCTCCGCCTCGCCGCTGGGGACGTAGCGGAGACCCCCACCTCACCGGTCTCTTGAAATTGATCGGAAGACGTCTTTTCGGTCACAAAGATGACCCTGCAGGCACAGTTATTCGTCTTTTTGAGATTCTCATGCGAATAAGTCGTTCATTCCGTCGAGAGCCGCTAGCGTAAGCTGAGTAAGAATACCGCCGCCGATTGCGACCGGTGTGGGTAATCGGCACCAACTCGCGAATTTTGAAAAGGATGTACACGTGCTGAACGTGACGAGACTGCTTTGCGACCAGCCAACGCCCGGCGACGACCTCCGCTACGGCGAAACCAGCCACACGCATGGCCGGCGGTTGAGTTCGGTACACCAGCGCCCAATCGTGATCTGGAACATCACCCGCACCTGCAACCTCCACTGCGGGCACTGTTACGCCTCGTCGCGAAATGAAACGTATCCCGGCGAACTCTCCACCGAAAAGGCAAAAGAAGTGCTGCGCGACCTCGCTGACTTCAAGGTCCCGGTGGTCTTGTTCTCGGGTGGCGAGCCGACGATGCACCCCGACCTGGCCGAGCTGATCGAATATGCCAATCAGCTGGGCGGCCTGAACCCACTAATCTCCACAAATGGCACTCTTCTCACGAAGGATTTGGTCAAACGCCTGGGTGACGCCGGACTGAACAGGGTCGGTATCAGCCTCGACGGGATGGAGGCCGTGCACGACAAGTTCCGCGGCTCGAAGGGGTCGTGGCGCCTCAGCCTCGACGGGATCAGGAATTCACTTGAGGCTGGGATGCGTGTGAGCCTGCGGGTGACCGTCACAAAGCAGAATATCGACGACCTGCCCCGGCTTTTCGATCTCGCCGAGGCAGAAGGCATCCCGCGGGTCTGCGTCTACCACCTGGCCTATGCGGGACGGGGTGAAAAGCTGCTGAAGTTCGACCTTGCACACGACGTGCGCAGGAAAATGGTCGATTTCGTCTTCCAGCGCACGCTAGATTCCTACGCAAGCGGTCACAAGCTCGAGGTCCTGACCGTCGACAACCACGCCGACGCTGCATACATGCAGTTGTGGGTTGAGCAGAACATGCCGGAGGCTTCGGAGCGGGTGACCACCCTGCTTGCCCGTAACGGTGGCAACAGCGCCGGGAAGGGCATGGGCTGCATCGACAACCTGGGCAATGTCCACCCCGATCAATTCTGGTGGAACCAGACACTCGGGAACGTGAAGGAGCGCAAGTTCTCTGAGATCTGGCAGGACGAGTCGATCGAACTCCTTGCCCGGCTCCGAGACCGCAAGCCGCTGTTGCCAGGCACCTGTAGCGATTGCCGCTGGCTGAATATCTGCAACGGCAACCTGCGGGTGCGGGCCGAATCGGCGACGCGCGATTCGTTCGGCATGGACCCGGCCTGCTACCTTACCGACGCCGAACGGGTGGGCGGCCTTGTCGGGGCGGGCGCCTGATGGGTCACCCCGGCCCGCAGCCACACCCGGGCGCAGCATCGCATCCCGGTGCGCGATCACATCCGGGTGGGCGGCCCGTAATCCCGTCGAACATCGACCACAACCCGGTCGTAATCTTCTGGGAGGTGACCCTCGCCTGCGCCTTGAGGTGCGAACACTGCCGGGCCACCGCGCAGCCGAAGAGGCACCCCCTGGAACTCGACACCGAAGTTGCGCTTCGCGTTATGGACGAGTTAACCGGTTTCGACACACCGCCGATCGTCGTCCTTTCTGGCGGCGATCCGTTCATGCGGCGGGACATCTTCGACATCGCTGTACGCGGCCTCGAGAAGGGACTCACAGTGTCGCTGTCTCCCTCGGCTACCGCACTGGTGACACGCGATCGACTGGCAAAACTGGTCGATATCGGGGTGCGCCGGATCTCTTTCTCGCTCGATGGCGCAACGGCTGAAACACACGATTCGTTCCGCGGGTTCTCCGGGACCTTCGACCGGACCATCGCTGCTTTCGAGATGGCGAGAGAGCTCGGACTGTCGTTCCAGGTAAACACGACGGTAACCCGCAGCACAAAACCTGAACTTTCAAAGATCGCACGTGTGGTTGAGGCCAACGGGGCAGCGCTCTGGGACCTGTTTTTCCTGGTACCAACAGGTCGGGGGACCAGTTCAGAGCTAATGTCCGCGGATGAACACGACGAGGTCTACAGCTGGATACTCGCGAACCAGCGGGACTGGAGCATCCCCGCCAAAACCACCCTCGGCCAGCCGTATCGTCGTGCGACGGTGCTGAAACGCCTGGCTGCAGAGGGCAGGGATTTTCGTTCTCTGTCGAGCGAGGAGATTACGGCGGCATGGCCCGGACCGCCGACGAACGATGGAAGGGGCATTTTCTTTATCTCCCACCTTGGCGAGATTTACCCCAGCGGCTTCCTGCCGATCTCGGCCGGAAACGTCAGGACCGACTCACCAGTGGAGGTTTATCGCAACTCTCCGATCTTCAAGACGGTGCGCGACAGGTCGCTTCTGCAGGGCAAGTGCGGTTACTGTCCGTTCAACGCGATCTGCGGCGGTTCGAGGTCGCGGGCATACGCCCTGACCGGCGACATGACCGCCGCCGATCCAACATGCCGCTTCGAGCCTGCACGGATTTCGTAGGGTTTAGCTAACCTGTCCCGACTGGAATGGAGGGACCCGGGGTGGGGTGGGCAACGTCGCTTCTGCCGGTTGCGAGAGCGCGACAAGACGCCAGCAAGACCGGTGACGCGGGTCGAACGGGATTCTGAATCAAGCCGGCTCTGTTGACATGATCGAAATCGGTCTCGTTTCATCGGTGTCGTAAGTGCTGGGAAAATGGAGCGTTGGGCGAAAGCTTCAGTGGAGGTCCTGGCAGTGGCAGAGATCGGCCCTGTAAAGTTCGCAACAGTCGCGCTTGAAGTTACGTCTCGGGTGCTACCCCGCTACCGCACCACTCGCTCCAAGCACATCTTCACCCAGCCCCAGTTACTGGCAACCCTGCTGCTGATGCGCTTTGAAGACTGGACCTTCAGAGAAACGGAAGTACGGCTTCTCGAACACGCTGAACTGCGTAACGCACT
>JASLNQ010000078.1 GCA_030745955.1 Dehalococcoidia bacterium
AATCATGCCCTTCTGCGTACCCGCCGCCCGTAACGACTTGAACACGTTTTCAGCTGCCCTGTTTGCAGCTCTGAAAGCCGTCAGTGGATAGAGCGCGATCGCAACACCGACAGTACGGAGCTCATCAGCGGTGAATGCGGGTGTTTTGCCGAATTCAGTGAGGTTCGCCAGTATCGGGACACCGGTCGCATCGCTGAACCGCCTGTAGTCGTCCAGTTGGGTCACGGCCTCGGCGAAGATCATATCGGCCCCGGCTTCAACGTAGGCGACTGCGCGCTCGATCGCTGCATCGACACCCTCAACGGCGATCGCGTCGGTGCGGGCCATCAAAACGAAATCGTCGTAGCTCTTGGCATCGGCAGCGGCCTTCAGGCGGTCACACATCTCGGCGGTCGGGACCACCTGCTTACCGGGTCGGTGCCCGCAGCGTTTTGCCTGCACCTGGTCTTCGATGTGGACTCCCGCAGCCCCCGCCCGGGCCATTTCAGTAATGGTGCGGGCGATCATGAAGGCACCGCCCCACCCGGTGTCGATGTCGACGAGCAGGGGCAGATCGACCGCCGATGTGACGCGCCTGACATCCTCGAGGACGTTGTCGAGCGTGGTCAATCCGAGGTCGGGAAGGCCGTATGAGGCAGTGGCAACGCCGGACCCCGAGAGGTAAACCGCACGAAACCCGGCGGCCTTTGCCATCACCGCGTGATACGGGTTGGTGGTCCCGACGAGTTGCAGCGGCGACTCTGCCTGCGTGGCGGATCGGAAAGCTATTCCGGGGAGCGTGGTCATGTTGAGCGGGATTATAGGTGCACCTCGCACCCTCGGGCGACTATTGCCCTGTGCCACGCAGAGCTCGCGCCTGTTCCCTCTCGCTATGAGGGAGGGCATTCGGGACGCGTAAGGGTGGTGCCTAACGCAACAAACCTAGCCCGAGAAGGCGTCGAAGAAGACGAGCGGTGATACCCCAAGCAGGACCACTCCGACCGCGAGACGGAGCCTGGCGGGGTCGACGTCGCCGCCCAGGCGTGATCCCGCGAACATGCCGATCATCGCGGGGCCGCCCACAACGGCGACCAGCAGCCAGTCCACAACGCCTCCTACCAGGTGTCCCGTGAACCCCGACATACCGACCAGGATGGTCAACATCAGGTTAGTTCCCGCGGCGAGAGCCGGTTTCATCTTCAGCACATGGACCAGCGCTGGCATTCGAAGTACACCGAGCGCCAGGCCAACTGCCCCGCCGACGATACCGATCCCGAGCCCCAGGATGCTTTCACGGGTGACCGTTTTGACGGTGAGTTCCCCCCGGCCAGCGCGGGGATCGTCATCACCTGACGGGGTCCGGTTCCGGAGCTCTGCCGAAGCGCGGACGACCATCGCGACCGATGACCAGACCAGCAGGAGTGCGACGATTGTCAGCAGGACTATACGTGACGCCAGGTCGGCGTACAAACCACCGATAAACGATCCGATCACGGCCGGTATGCCGATAATTATGACTACTCGAAACACGATCCTGTGCTGCAAAATTGCAGGCCATGAACCGGCCACTGATCCCAGCACGCTAACCAGGAGGTTGGTGCTAGCGGCGATTAGGGGATCGATCCCGATCACGGTCATGACCGGCAGCCGGATGACCCCGAGTGCGATCCCAACGACTCCGCCGACAAGCCCCACAACCAGCGACATGATGGCAAGGCCGGTGAGTTGTGCCATGGACAGGTCGTTGCCAGCCAGGGCGAGGGTCGATACGGCGTCTGTCACCTATTCGCCGCCCTGCAGTCGAAGGTTACGGCCAGCCGGCAGGCCACTCGACACGAACGGGCAGGTCGCGAGCACACGGCCGGGACAGCCGGGTGGGCAGTCGGCGGGGTCGGAATCACGATCGGGCACAGGTTCTACTTTGCGGGCTAGTTCGCGAAAAGGACGATTCTAACGTCGCCCAACGTCTGACGCACCGGTGTATTCCAGGCACCGTTCCGGCCCAACGTGGCTGACGGACTATTTGCCGACCAGGTCGAGTTCTTCCAGCAGACGGTCTATTTCCCAGTACTGGAGATCATCGGGCTTGAGCGCGGGATGCCGTGCGAAATCCGATCCGGGAGAGAAGACGCCCCGCCGGACCATGATGTGCTTGTACACATAACCGGAAAGCCCCTGCCCCTGCGCCAACACGTTGATCACCGACATGTGGCGTTGCATCTCCGCTTCGGCGGCGGCCTCATCACCAGCCTGGAAGTGGTTCCAGACCCTCACGAACATGTCGGGCATTGTCGATCCGGGCATCGTCCCGACCGACCCGCGCCTGAACTCCTCGACGGCGAATGCGCCTCCGGCGCCACCGAACAGGATTAGCCCGCTGCCCTCGGCCAGTTTCTGCGTCTCGCCCATTCTCGGCACAGTCGGCGGGGATTCGACCTTGATGTAGCAGAGGTTCTCGTGCCGTTTTGCACATTGCACGGCCATCGCTGGCGGGACCTGCGCGGTGCCCTGGTCTTGCAAGAAAATCGGGAGTGAAACCGATTCGGCGATACGCCCGAAATACTCGACGTTCTGTGAAGCCGGAACCGGTATGAACGAGGTTGGCCGGATCATAAGTGCATCGGCGCCGAGTTCCTCTGCCCTCTTCGACAGGAAGATGGCCACATCGGTGCTCTCGCCGCCGGTGTTCATCACCACTTTGATCCTGCCGTTGTTCACCCGTACCACGGTGCTGAGGATCAGGTCACGTTCGCTTTCGGTGAACTTGTAGATTTCGGAGGCGACGGCGATTCCCACACCGTGAACGCCTTTCCCGATTATCCATTCAACCTGGCGTTCGAGGTCTTCGACCACCAGCTGGCCTTTTTCGTTGATCGGGGTTGAGAGGATCGGGTAGACACCCTTCATTGAACGGTCGGGCATGTTGGGGATTCTCCGGGTGCTGGCATAGTGGCGATCTGGGCAGGCGATGTTGGATTGACAACCCAACTGGCGCCGACTTGCCAGATAGTCGCGCCAGCGTGCAGCGAGCGCAAGGCGGTGCGCGAATGCCAAACACCGCTTGTGCGCAGCGGTTTACCGGTATTTGCCGGGAAGCTCAGGTTACCGTGTAAGCAGGTTTTCGACGACCGCCAGGAGTACTCCGGCCACCGTCGCGGTGCCGATTACCCCGGCGACGTTCGGACCCATCGCGTGCATCAGCAGGAAGTTCTCGGGGTCTTCTTTCTGCCCCATGTCCTGGACCACCCGGGCTGCCATTGGGACCGCCGACACGCCGGCCGCACCGATCATCGGGTTGACCTTCTCCCGTGAGACTAGGTTCATCAGTTTGGCGAGTAGTACGCCCGCGACCGTGGCCGTCATAAACGCGAACAGGCCAAGCAAGAATATTCCGATGGTTTCGGGCTGCAGGAAAATATCGGCCGGCATGGTGGAGCCGACAGCCAGTCCGAGCAGGATTATCACCGCGTTCATCATCGCGTTCTCCGAAACGTCCTGCAGCCGCGGCACCACGCCTGAAACCCTGATCAGGTTGCCGAGCATCAGCATTCCAATCAGTGGGGACGCCGACGGCACGAGCACGCTGATGATGATCGTGGTCACGATCGGGAATACGATCTGGGTGCGCCTGGAGACTGGCCGTGAGATGTACCGCATCCGGATCAGGCGTTCTTTCTGCGTCGTGAGCAGCTTGATGATCGGCGGCTGAATGATGGGCACCAGCGCCATGTAGGAGTAGGCGGCAACTGCGGTCGCCCCGACGATGTCCCGAACTTCGATGTTCAGCGTCCCGCCCATCTCTCGCATCCGTGTTGCGATGTAGATAGTGGTGGGACCGTCGGCCCCGCCGATTATCCCGATCGACGATGCTTCGAGCAGGCCGAACTCAAAGAAGTCGGTCATACCGAGCAGCAGCGCGCCAACCAGGGCAATGAACACCCCGGCCTGGGCCCCCGCACCGAGCAGCAGGGTCTTCGGGTTCGACAGCATCGGTGTGAAGTCGGTGGCAGCACCGACGCCCAGGAAGATCAACAGCGGGAAGATGTCCGTCTTCATCCCAACATTCTGGAATGTCTTCAAAATCCCGACGGGCTCACCCTCGACATCGCGGATCAGTTCCCCAAGCGGCAGGTTGGCAAAGAGGATCCCCATTGAAATCGGGATCAGCAGGAGCGGCTCTTTTTTCCTGGCGACCCCAACGTAAAGCAAGGCCGTGGCGATAACCCACATGATGACGATCCGTGGCTCGTCGCCTATGGCGTTGAACCCGTCCCAGAGTGCGTCAAATTCGTTCGGCATCGCTATCCGGCCTGTGCGATCTCGACCAGCGTCTGGCCGTGCTGAACCGAATCGCCAGCGCCAACATGGACCGCCGAAACCGTCCCGTCGATGGGCGACGCAATCGTGTTTTCCATCTTCATCGATTCAAGGATGAGGATTGGCTGCCCTTTCGTCACGGCGTCGCCGGCAGAAACGCTGACACTCATGATCCGGCCCGGCATCGGCGAGCGGATGGCCCCGTCACCCCCGGTGGTCGGGACTGCTGGCCTGGCTACCGGCTGTGGCGGGGGTGCCTGCGGGGCGGAGGGCACGGTCCGGGGTGCGGCAGGAGCCGTCGGCGTGGCGGGTGTGGTCGGTTCGGGGAGTTCGACCTGGTAGGTGGTGCCGTCTACCGTTACGTCAACCGGGGATGACGAAATATCGCCGACCTGGACGTCGTAGGTCTGACCAGCGATCGTGATCTTGTAGTTCCTGGTACTCACTGGTCGCTCCTTCTCTTCGTACCGGGAACGGATGGCATGGTTGATCCGAGATTGCGTATCCGCCCGCTTTGTAGCCACGACCCCGCACCTGGGGAGGTTGTACCGGTGGCCGAGGGGCTTGATGTGGTGAGGGGTGATGCGGCGGTCTGCTCGGAAAGGGCGAGGGCGACGGCTATGGCTGCGACCTGCTGGCCCGTGATTTCACCGGTTGGCGAAGGAGCGGAATCTGCGATGGTGGCACCAGCGCCAGGGGTTGCAGCCGCGATGGTGGCCTGTGGCACGGGCGATGGCTCGCGATCAAGCAGACTGAGGCCTTTGATCGACAGGGCCAGCAGGGCAAGTACGACGAAAACCACGCCCATTCCGACGAGGCTCACGAGTAGCCCGTCATTTAGCAATTCCTGGTCGATCGTTTTCGTGCTCCCTCGGCTGGGGCGTCGCCATCATCTGTTAGCTGGAACGACGTCGCCATCATCTGAAAATACGATGGCCGATTCTACCAAAGCCGCACCCGAAGACGGGGGTATATCACTCGATCTCAACCGGGTAGGCGACACCGTTTATTTCAGCGACCCGGACGACTTGACCGGAGCCGGTTTTGTCGATTCCGGCAACTCCGACTGAAACGTGTTGAGCGTCGACGTGAACCGAAATCGGGTCGACAAGATGTACAAGTTCCGATTCGAGCACGTATTCGGCCTGCTCAACCAGTAACTGCTGGGCTTCTGCGACCGAGACCGCCATGAACCGGATCCTGGTGCCTGGCGGGGTTTGGCCGAGTAGTGGCAGATCGACCGATGCGACGGTTGCGATCTTTGCATAGCCACCGGTGGTCTGACGGTCAGCGAGCAGGATGATCGGTTTGCCATCGCCGGGGACCTGGACTGAACCGTTTACAACGGCGTCTGACACGATGTCGTAGCTGCCTGACAGGGATTCGATCCCCGGGCCATCGAGCCTGAGCCCCTGGCGGTTCGATTGATCGGTGACCGTGTATTCGGACTCGAAAAACGTCTGTACGCCCACCTCGGAAAACCTGTCGTCCTGCGGACCGGGCACGACGCGGATCACAGCTTCACCGGTACCAGGATTCGGACCACCCGCAGTTGCCGGCCCGTTGGCCTGGAAATACTGGCCCGACTCGCCTGAATCAGGCGAATCTCCAATGGCCAGCACATCACCCGCTGCCAGCGCCCGTCCCTCGTCAAGCCCGCCGATGCCTGATGCGACGTGCGTTGAGCGCGATCCGAGAATTTCGAGGGTGTCGATTCCCCCGGCAACTGCCAGGTAGACCCGCATCCCCCGCATTGGTTGAACCGTGCCAATTTTCAGTCGCGCGCCACGATGACCGGTATACGAAACATTGATCGCGACCGTCACGTCGTCGAGAGTGGCTTCGATTTCCGCACCAGTCAGCGCAAAAACAGTTGACTGTGCGAACTCGAACTCAGCGCCACCGAACATGATCTCGACCACCGCTGCGCCCGGGCCGTTCCCAACAAGGCGGTTACCGATGTTCAGAGCATTCATATCGGCGGCGCCGCTGACGGAAACTCCGAGGTCCTGGAATCCGGTGCGTCCCCTGTCCTGGATCAGAGACTGCGGGCCGGGTGCGCGAACCTTGAGGCTGTTTAGCGGTTGGTTACTCATGTGACTCCACCGGTACGAACCTGACCTCTGAGCCGGGGGTGATCAGGGCCGGGGATCCGGTTTCCGACATCGGCGGCGGGGGCGATAGGGGAGACACCGGATCGAAAAGCTTGACGGCGGTACGGCCGATAATCTGCCAGCCTCCTGGGCTTTCATTCGGGTATACACCGGTTTGAGTCTCTGCAATTCCGACCGAGCCAGCGGCGACCCTGAGGCGCGGTGTCTCCAGTCGCGGGCAGGCAATTCGTTCGTCGAGACCGCCTAAATAAGGGAAGCCGGGTGCGAAACCGAGCATGTAAACCCGGTAACTCACGCTGGAGTGAATATCGACGACTTCCTGTCCGGAGATACCGGCGTGGTCGGCAACGGTCCCGAGGTCAGGCCCTTCCTCGCCACCGTAGACCACGGGGATTTCTATGGTCCGAACGGTGCCGGGATTTCGCTCGAGTTCGAGAGCCTTCGGCCCAAACTTTGCCAGGAATCCGTGAAGCTGGTCGTACGAGGTTTTCAATGGGTCGTACCCGGCGAGCAATGACCGGTAGGTTGGGACGACCTCGTAAATCATGCCCGCCATCATTTGCGCCAGGATGTAAACGGCGTCGTTCACTTTTGGGTCGATCCCGGGTCCAAACTCGATCAGAACCGCGGAGTCACCCACCGGCATTATTCGCGGGTACTCGGTGGGTTCCTTTGCCTCGCCACTGGTCATTACAGGATCACCTGACAAGCTCGCTCATGGGGGTGACTTCGACGCCCGCGGCCTCCAGCCCGCTGCGGACAGCCGCCGCCAGATCGACCGCTCCTGCCGTGTCACCGTGCAGGCAAATCGAGTCGGCTGAAAAATCGATCTCGGTCCCGTCAACCGCCGTAACCCTGCCCTCGGTCGCAAGTTTGAGCGAGCGGGCGATCACTTCTCCCGGCTCGTGGACAACGGCGCCCGGCTGGGAGCGGGGCACGAGCGTTCCCTCGGGTGTCACGGCCCGGTCGGCATAGCACTCCCGCGCTACCCTGACATCGTGGTTCCGGGCAATCGATTCCCACAGCGAACCGGCGAGAACAACGTGAATAAGGTCGGCATCGAACGCCTTGACTGCACTGACGATAGCTGTTGCGACAGCCTCGTCGCGTACGGCCGTGTTGTAGAGCGCGCCGTGAGGCTTGACGTGCTGGAGTTTTCGACCAGGGGCGAAGGCCGCCAGAGCACCGACCTGGTAGGTAACGGCGTTATGCACTTCGTCGGGTGTCAGGTCCATATTTCGACGCCCGAACCCCGCGAGGTCCGGGTATGCCGGGTGTGCGCCGATCCCCACTCCGTTCTCGACGGCGAGTGCAACGGTTCGTGCCATCCAGTCGGGATCGCCGGCGTGGAATCCCGTGGCGATGTTGGCCGATGTTATGTATTTGACGATTTCAGAGTCGAGACCCAGTTCGTAACCGGCGAACGACTCGCCGATGTCCGCATTGAAATCTATGCGTCCCGTCGGACCGTTAGTCAACTGACAACTCCAGGTTTGTTCCCATCGTAAACCGCGCCCGTAACGTGCATTGCCCCCAACCGGAGAGACCGGCGTCAATTACCAGCTTGAACCGGACGGCGGCAGCATTCACCACAGGCAATTCGCCGACAGTCGGAGCGTAGCACAGTGGGAGCCGAAACCAGTACCCATCTAAACTGGTGGGATGCTCACGAGCTTTCTAAACGCAATTTTGAGCAGGCTGGCATTCATCTGGCGGAGTTTCGGCTCGCCCCGGATCGCCGGCGACACCCGGGCGGTCGACGCTGTACGGAGGACCTGGGCGAACCGTGGGCGTGCAGCCGAGGTCGGTTCGGGCCTCAGCACGCGGGTACGAAACACCGTCATTGCTTCATCGGGTGTGGTCATAGCGGCGCTCGTGATCTGGCTGGTTTTTATGGGCTTCGGCTCAGGAGATGGTGATGGTGGCGGGAGTGAAGAGTTGGAGATCGCAAGCACCATCCCGACCCCTACTCCGTATGACGGGCCTTTATTCCTGACGGAGGTCGCGGCGCTCAGTAGCGCGATCGGTGCGGCGCGTGAGAGCGGACTCGTCAGCGATGATTTCGCCCATATCGCCCGCAGGATCACCTTTGGGGAATTTGCAGAAGCAATCGGTGAGGGGTACCGGGC
>JASLNQ010000079.1 GCA_030745955.1 Dehalococcoidia bacterium
CGAATGACGATAACCGCGCATTCCCGCGTCCGTACCGCGGTTCGGTTCGCATGTGTCCGAGGATGGTGATGTTGTACCGAAGGGCCCTGACGCCCGCGGCGCCGGCTGCCTCGATCAACCGGCATATCTGGTCGATCTCCCGGTCTCTTTCTTCGCTCGCGCCCAGAAACACATGAGAAACGGCGTTGTCGAACGCCGATCGCGAACCCAGTGGCATCAGGGACATATCATGTTCAATGCCATGTTCGGCCAGGCGATTCCGATGGGCCTCGAACGCCTGTTTGTCCCATGTCATCCAGTGACCGGGCGGATCGGATGAAATGTGATTTACGCCCAGCTGGCTCAGGACCTGTAGCTCTTCATCGTGATCGGGTTGCCCCTGTGTGCCCAGATACATATTTTCTGTGCTCCTTCTATGTGGCCATGAGTATCAAGCCCTGCTGATCAGATCTGCCGGAACGATCGGGCCCTGGGGGGGGTCGGTCTCACACCCCACTCCCGGGTGGCCGCAGCGTTTTTTACCTTCTGTGCCTGGCCTGCACGTAGACGTGTTCTTCATAGGTGCCCGGTTCATAGCTGCCATCGTCGTGTGAACCCGGAGTCGAGGTGTTGCCCCGGGACGGGTGCGCCGCGACCACGTCTTCGTCGAAATCGACACCAAGGCCGGGGCGGTCGGACACCTCGATGTATCCGTCGATGGTCTGGGGGTGAGGTTGGACAACCTCGTAGCGGACCGGCACGTCGTCGTGCACACGCTCCAGTATCAACGCGTTTGGGATCGCTGCCAGGACGTGTATGGCCGCGTACTCCGCGATGGGACCGAGGGAGCCCGAATGCGGCGCTACGGTGATGTAGTGTGCCTCGGCCATAGCTGCGATTTTCATCAACTGGCTTATGCCCCCGATTCGCCCGGTGTCGGGTTGCACCACATCGACGATCTCTTCTTCGATCAGCCGTCTTACGCCCCAGATGTGCGAGTGCCGTTCACCCGCCGCGATCGGGATATCGACGTTGTCTTGCACCCGGCGCAGGGCCTCCACGTTGTCTGGTGGCACGGGATCTTCGTAAAACAGCAGGTTGAACTGCTCGAGTGACTTTCCGACGATGATGGCGTCTTTGGTCGTAAACCATGGCGGGCCGTGTGCGTCGACCATGATGTCCATCTCATCACCGACGGCTGTGCGGATCGCCTCTACCTTGTCGGTGGTGCTACTGACGCCACCTGTCTTCACGGCTGTCAGCCCATGGTCTTTCAGTTCGAGCGCCCTCTCCGGGGTTGAGGCATGTCCGTAAACCCTGATCCGATCCCTCGTCTTCCCACCGAGCAGGTTCCAGACCGGGGTGTTAAGGGCCTTGCCTTTGATGTCCCAAAGGGCCATGTCCACCGCATTCATCGCGCCTGAACCCGGCGTGCCGGTCATCCCGGCACCCATCGTCGAGACCAGCATCTTCTGCCAGATCCTCTCGATGTTCATTGGGTCTTCACCGACAACAATCGGCCTGAGATCCTCCAGGGCTGTCTGCACGACCCTCGGCCACCCGGAACCTTCGCCAATACCGACGATCCCTTCGTCCGTGTAAACCTTGACGAAACACCAGTTGCGCGCGCTCCAGCTCGATGAGCCGGTTGATTCGGGCGCACCGGCCATCATCAAAAACGTCTTGATGTCGGTGATTCTCATAGTTACCAGACTCCGTTTACCTTTCCGGTCCTGTAGTGGTCTTGCGGGCTAAGGAACTCGTTCCATGCCGCCGGTCGTTCAGGTGGAGGTCACCAGGTTGTCATTGATGTAATCCCAGTTGAATTCCATGCCCAATCCCGGGCCCGCGGGAAGGATTACGTTTCCGTCGTCGTCGAGAGGGTCGCAGATCGCTTCCAGGTATGGGGGCGGCGTCTCGTAGTCGAACTCGGGTCGCAGCAGGCCGCGTTCGAAGTACTCACAGACGGCCTCGGTAGTTGCGCCGAGGACCTGGCTGTTGGCCCATCCGCCGCCGTGCATTTCGCACTTGATCCCGTATGCCTGGCTGACGGCAACCATCTTCTGGCAGGCGGTAATTCCGCCGAAGTTGTGGTCAATGCGGAGCATATCGGAGGCGCCGTGGAGGATCCACTCGGCGCGGGTGAACACACCACCGGGTATGTGCTCCGGCGCCAGGATCGGGATGTCGAGCGCATCTGTCAGGCGGCGGTAGGACTCGGAGCGGGTTTCGATCATCGGGTGCTCAAGCCAGTAGTAGTCAAGTTTCTCGATTTCGCGACCGACCCAGATCGACTCCTCGAGCGTGTAAACGCCGAACGGGTCGAGCATCAAGACCATGTCGTCGCCGACGGCTTCGCGAACGGCGCGGCATATCTCGACGTCTTCCTTCGGGAATCCCGGTAGCTGGGGAGCGGGTTCCCATTTATAGGGATCCCAACAGATGTAGGCGTGAACCTTGTAGGCCTTGTAACCCTGTCTTTTGGCCTCAAGGGCGTGTGCTGCATAGACATCGGGTCCGCCCATGTTCGGGAACGTGCTGGCATAAGCCTTCACTTTCTTACGCGCTCCGCCCATGATGACGCTAACCGGGAGGTCGACCATCCTTCCGAACAGATCCCAGAGTGCGCAGTCGACGACTCCCATTTCGTGTTCGGGGAGGCTGTGTCCGAAGGTGACAAGCTGGTCCATCCAGTTCCAGAGTTTCTCTCTTTCGAGGGGATTTTCACCGAGGATCATGGGCTTGACGATACCGTCGATGTAACTTTCCTCACCACCGAGCATGTAACCCTCGGCACCATCGTCGGTCGAGATCTTCGTGATCGCCTGGGTCGTCTCTCGCTCTTCGCCCCAGCGCCCATAGCCCCACTTCGAGGGGTGTCCATTTGTCGTGGTCCGGAAGCGGATCACCTCGATATTTGAAATCTTCATGACATCTTCCAATTAACTTGTCAAAACTCAGCTTCGGGGCAGATTAGCATCGTTCATCAACAGCCGGGAGAGCAACGCCTGTTGCACCGGCAACGATGGTCTGCGTCCGTATCTTTTCGAGCACGTGGGACTCCACCGGGCTATCGGACATCGTTCTGCCGGGGATGTGGGAGGTGGGAGGCGTTTCATCGAACGCAGGGGGAATGCACCGGTTCTGCGTCCGGGGTTTATACTCCGCTGAATCCCTGAGCCACGAGAAGGAATAAGTGTCCAACGCGCATGATCGTGCAACCCGGCCCAACATCATCCTGATACTCGCGGATGACATGGGATTTTCGGATATAGGCAGCTACGGTGGTGAGATACAAACTCCCAACATCGACCGCCTGGCCACCGGTGGGCTGCGGTTTTCGCAGATGTACAACATGGCGCGATGCTGTCCCTCGCGAGCAGCCCTTCTCACCGGCCTGAACCCACACCAGGCCGGGGTCGGTCACATGGTCACACCCATACCCGGGGCGCCCGGATACCAGGGCTACCTGAACGACCGGTGCGTCACCATTGCCGAGGTGCTCGGACAGTCCGGGTACAGGACGTGCATATCGGGCAAGTGGCACTGCGGTGCTCGACCCGGTGAAGATAAACGGCCCGCGCAATTTCAAAGGGGGTTCGAGCGGGTTTTCGGGTTCGAAGGCGGTGGAGGAGATTATTTTTTCCATAAACGCCTGATCCACGACGATCAGTACGTTGAAAATGAAGAGCCTTTCTACCTCACCGACATAATCAGCGAAAACGCTGTCAAGATGGTAGAGGAAAGCGCCGATGATGCGCGGCCATTCTTCCTTCACGTTGCGTACACGGCCCCGCACTGGCCGCTACAGGCGCTGGAAGAGGACATCGCGAAATACGAGGGCAGGTATAGCAAA
This sequence comes from Dehalococcoidia bacterium, assembly GCA_030745955.1. The sequence continues at coordinate 3,836 of JASLNQ010000079.1, forward strand.
GGCTGGGACGCGACCAGGACTGCGCGGCACGAGGAGTTGAAAGGCCTGGGAATCCTGAGCCCAGGCTGGGACATTTCGCCGCGGGACGAATCAGTCCCCGGCTGGGATGATGCCGAGTACCGGGCGTGGGAGGCCGAACGGATGTCGGTTTATGCGGCCCAGGTCGACAGGATGGACCGGGGTATCGGCAAGATCCTCGATGCGGTCAAGGCGCGGGGAATTGAACAAGACACACTTGTACTGTTCCTGTCGGACAATGGTGGGTGCGCCGAGTTTCTCTGCGAGGACACTAATACTCCAAACCCCGCGAGTGTCCGGTCGACCACGCAGGATGGTCGACCCGTGAGGATCGGAAACCTTCCAGGAATATCACCCGGTCCGGCCGACACCTACATGAGTTACGACATCCAGTGGGCGAACGTGAGTAATGCCCCGTTCAGGCGGTTCAAGCACTGGGTGCACGAAGGCGGTATTTCGACACCGTTCATCGCTTACTGGCCGGGGCAGATCGAACCTGGAACGATTAGCCATGAGCCGGCCCAGCTGATCGATATCAATGTCACCTGTATCGATGCCGCCCACGCGCCCTATCCGACCGAGTACAACAACAACGAAATCATTCCCATCGAGGGCGAAAGTTTCCTTTCATTATTGACAGGTGGCACGTGGTCCCGCCAAAAAACGATCTTCTGGGAGCACGAAGGGAACGGTGCTGCCAGGGTCGGCCAGTGGAAACTGGTCAGGGAGTTCGGGTCTCCCTGGGAGCTGTACGACATGTCAGTGGACAGGACGGAGCTACATGACCTTGCCGATACCGAACCCGGTCGAGTGCGATCCCTGTCCACCGAGTACGCAGCGTGGGCCGAAAAATGCGGAGTCGCCGAATGGCCGCTGGGTACAGGCGAGTGGAGCTTCCCCGGAATGAAAGAGGATGGGACATTTGACATGCGGGGCAACGGACACGTCGTACCAAGGTAGACGACCATCCTGGTTTGCCGATGACCACCGGGAACCGAAAGGCCGGGGGCAGGTTCCAGGAAAGAAACCTGGAATCTATCGGCAGCACACCCTAGTTTTTCTGCGGCGCGGTTGCGGGATTGACCTACGCTCCAGAAACAATTCCTGGTGAGGATCACCCTGTTTGACAAGAGGACGCGAGTGTCTTCCAGTGAGACGGGACTTGGTGCTAACCTCCCCCCAGTCAGATGCGGATCACACTACCACCTGCCCTTCAGTATCGCGACTACAGGCGTTTTTGGCTCGCCATGTTGTCGGCGGTTGGCGGATTCCAGATTCTTACCTTCGGCCAGTTCTGGCTGATCCATGAACTAACGGGCTCGACCTTGTATCTCGGGTACGTTGGCCTGGCCAGCGCAATCCCCGCTATCACTCTGAACCTGGTTGGTGGGGTCGTAGCAGACCGGTTTGACAAGGTCCGCCTGATAACGATCAGCCAAACTGCGTCGGCCATGTTGGTCCTGCTCCTTGCATTGCTGACAATCAGCGAAGTCGTGCGCCCCTGGCACGTGCTTTCAATAGCGGTCGTGGCAGGGGCGGTGAACGCCTTTAATCAACCGGCACGGCAGTCTTTGTATCCGCAGCTCGTGGACAAGTCCGTCATGGGCAGCGCCGTAGCGCTTAACTCGTCGATCTGGCAGGGCACGCGCATCCTGGCACCAGCGATAGCCGGGGCGTTGATAGCCGCGTTCGGTACTGCTTCAGCTTTCTTCGTGGCGGCCGGGATGATGCTGGTACTGTCAATCGTCGTGAACCTGCTTAGAGTGACGAGCCAGACACCCGGGCGTTCCTCGAGTGCCATTCAGGACGTTGGCGAAGGGCTTCGCTTCATCAGGACGAATCCCGTTTTCATGTTTTTAATCTCGATGACGTTCTTCAACAGTTTCTTCGGCATGTCGTACATCATCATGATGCCGGTGTTTGCCAAGGACATTCTCGGAGTTGGTGCCGAGGGCCAGGGCGTAATGATGATGGCGGGAGGCGTGGGGTCGCTGTTAATGGGTTTGTGGCTTGGTACCAGGAGCAACTACGATCAAAAAGGTTTCGTTGTCATCGGTGGGGCAGTGATGACAGGTCTGTCACTGGCAGCTTTCGCGCTCACATCCGAATACATCAGCTCGTTTCCACTGGCCATCGCGTTGATGCTGGTGACCGGTGTGTTTACCTCGACTTACATGATCTCGATCATGAGTTCGTTGCAGATGCTAGTGCCGAATGAGATGCGAGGGCGCGTGATGGGCTTTTACGGGATGACATGGAACATCATGCCACTCGGCGGGATGTTTGCGGGGGCGTTGGCGGCCGCTACGGGAACACCATGGGCTGTTGCGATTGGCGGATTTATTGTTGCCGGTTTTGCGCTGGGGCCAGCGCTAATGAGTAGCCAGGTACGCCAGCTGGGGCAAACCATACGCGCTGCCGAACAGGTTGCGGCAAGGCCTGCCTAGTCGCTGCCGGTCCTCATGCTCGGAGGCCATTCGGGTTGACGCGAACGACCGTGTGCTCGGTAACCAGCTGATAGTCCAGGAGATCCTGTGCATGATCCCGAAACCGCTGGATTAACTCAGTTCAAATTCAGGCTGGCGGAAAAGCTGGCGGTACCCCGATTCTCAGGCCGGAATCATCCTGGAAAACTGACACACAGGTGGTGAATTTTTCGAAGTGAAGGTCGTCTGCCGGGTTCACCTTTCGGTTCGGTCAGATCCGCTGGCCAGCACTGGTTGGCCGCAGTTGTGCCAGCAACGGATTGATCATGGTTTGACGATCATCTGAAGCTGGGTGCTGGGACTGGTGAGTGCTTCGAAGGCTTCCTGGATGCCTTCAAGGGGTACGTAACTGGATTCGGATAGCAGCGGTCCAACAGTAATTTTGCCCGCTTCCATGAGCTCGAGCGATCTTCTCCAGTCATCCGGCTGTGATCCCCAGCTGGCCTTGAACTCTTTCTCCCCGACCATCCAGTCAACGGGATTCAGCGGCATCGGCTCCCACGGGACGGCGACGAGCACAACCTGCCCATCTCGGCGGACAGTGTCGAACGCCTGGTCGAGCGTGTTCCGTATGCCCGCGCAGTCGAAAACGACATCGGGTCCGATACCCCCTGTGAGCTCGACCATTCGGTCGGTGGCGTTCTCTTCAGTCGGGTTGATCACCGTATGGGCGCCGAGTTCGGCTGCAGCGCGGGCGCGTGCTGGCGCGGGCTCGGAAATAAACACCGCACCGGCGCCGGCGGCTCTCGCGGCCTGGAGAACGAGCAGGCCAATGGGACCGGCTCCGATCACACCAACGGTGTCGCCGAGCTTCATCCGTGAATTCCTGACTGCACGGACAGCCACAGCGCAGGGCTCGGTGAGGGTGGCCGCTTCGTCCGGGACACCATCCGGGACGGGCAGCGGTGCCCATTCATCGAGGACGATGTATTCGGCGTATGCCCGGATCGAACCTTCGGGGAATCCCATTGTGCGGTAGTTGAAGCGGGGTTGGGTCCGGGTTGCCCGAGCCTGCCCCGCTGGCGGCTCGCCTCCGCCTCCGACTATGCGATCGCCTTCCTGCCATTTCGTGACGGCCGATCCGACGCGAACGACCGTTCCACAGAATTCGTGGCCGAGGACGGTGCCGGGAGGTGCGATGTCGTACAGGAAGGCGTGAACATCAGTGCCGCAGATTGCACAGTAGCGGACTTTCATGAGAATTTGGCCCGGTCCCGGCTCAGGAGTTGGAATCTCTTCTATTTCGAACTGTTGCTTGCCTTTGTAGACGGCGGCTTTCATTGGGTTCGCTCCTCGGTCGGCCGGCAGGGATTACACGCGGTGGTATCAACGGGTGGCGAGTAGGGTATCCGTTTGACCGGTGGTCGGCACCCTGCCGACCGCCCATACGAAGATCGAAAGGCGCGCCGGATGACACTGATGCTCCAGTGCTAGCCGACCTCATCACCCAACATAGTCGAGGAATTCCTCCATACCCAGCCTCCTCAGCGTTTCGGCTGTGGGCAGGCCTGTATCAACACGCCAGCCCATCTGACTGTAGTACTCGTCCACCATGCCCGGCAGGTAAGGTGCTATGCCCGTTTCGCTGCCGGTGCCGATGGCGGTCGTCTGAAGATGCTTTGGGGACACATCGAGTTCGTCTGATTTCTCGAAGCCGCGCCTCCCGTAGACCAACCGCATCAAGTTGGTTACGCGCTCTCCCACCTCGAAGGCCTCCTCCATGGTGAAATCTTCCCACCCGACAGCCTGCACCAGGCACCGGCGGGTTAGTTCCACGGAGTCCTTGATCCCTTCGGTGCTGAAGTAACACACGCCGAGGGTGTCGAACCACAACTTGGCGAACTGGGTCCTGCGGACCGGATCTACCTTGGCGAGTGCATCATCGAGGTTGTGAACGACCCCCGGAGTGCCCTCGGTGTATCCCACCTCGGGTCGTGGGCCCATGTCGGTGCCGGCTCCCTGGATGCATGGCCCGGCGCCGGCGATGAGTTCGCCGAAGAAGACGCTCCAGAATTGCCGGTGATCATGCATCACGACGCCCGCGCCCTTGATATCGAGCACCTTGCTGCGGAGCTCGTCCACAACACCCTTTTCGCGGCCCAGTGCCTCAGGCATGGCCTTTATGCCATCGGCAAGCCTGGCGCCGATGCCCTCCCTGCGGATGGTCTTGTTGACCAGTTCCATACCGGCTTCCCAGTTG
>JASLNQ010000007.1 GCA_030745955.1 Dehalococcoidia bacterium
GGCGATTCGGCGACCAGGGTCTCCCGCAGGGACCGGTTGGCGGCGACCCCCCCTGCCAGCACTATCCCGGCGCAGTTCTCACGCGTGGCGGCGGCGATGGTCTTGGTAACCAGGACATCGACAACCGATTCCTGGAATGCCCTCGCCAGCCCTGCCACCGTTTCGGGATCGGGCACGCCGCCCATGCCTTCCCCGGGGGGCGGGTAGATGCCGAGTGACCTCGCACGGTTTATCACCGCGGTCTTCAGGCCGCTGAACGAGAACTCGTCGGTGCCCCGCATCCAGGCCCGGGGGAACGGCTCGGCAGCAGGGGCGCCCTCTGCGACCCGCTGGATCTCCGGCCCCCCCGGGTAGCGCAGTCCGAGCACGCGGGCCGCCTTGTCGAACGCCTCGCCGGCCGCGTCGTCGCGGGTTTCGCCCAGCAGGCGGAACCTGCCGTGGCCCTCGAGCAGCACGAGCTCGGTGTGGCCGCCCGATACCACGAGGCACATGATCGGCCGCCCACCGATTTTTTTTTGGAACGGCTCAAGTCCTGCTGTGTCGTCGGTCATGGCCCAGGCTGCATATACGTGCCCGTCCATATGGTTGACGCCAACGAGGGGAACATTGAGCGAGGCCGCAAGGCCCTTCGCAAAGTTCAGGCCGACGATCAGCGAGCCCGCCAGCCCCGGACCGTGCGTCGGGGCAACAACGTCGATGTCGCCCCAGTCAAGACCGGCGTCGACGACTGCCCGCTCACAGACGGGGCGGATGTCGAGCACATGCTGGCGCGACGCGACCTCCGGGACGATGCCGCCGTAACGGGCGTGGACATCGACTTGGGTGGCGACGACGTTCGCAAGCACGCGCCCGGTGCCGTCCACGATACCGACCGCGGTCTCGTCGCAGCTTGTTTCGATTCCTAAAAAAAACATCGCAATATGTTCAATGTAACCGTCAAACAGGTGATTTATCCTATGTGGGCGCTCCACTTTGCTGCATGATCGAAGGGTGGACCGCAGCCGGGTAACGGCCCGGCGGAAAGCAGGCCGCTGTCTTGGACGCGGTCACTGGCCCATTCGTCGAGATTTTGTCCCTGGAGTGTGACTGTCTTGGATTCAAGTAACTGGCCCGGGTGTATGGCGTGTGGTGAGGGGCGGTTGGTCCCGTTATCTGACTTCGGTGGTCAGGGTGCACCCGTCCACTACAAGGCATGGGTGTGCACCAGCCCGGATTGCGATTTCAACATCAAGATCCGAAACGGTGAGATCCACCTGAACGAACCGATCATCCGGGGCGCCCGAGTCCGATAGCATTTAGCCCGATCAATCCGCTGCGGCCTGCGGGCCGTACCGGGAATGAGGTGGCTATTTCAAAAAAACACGGCAACCAGGGGCGTTCCAGGTTTTCGCTGACCACGGTCGTGGCCTACGCGGTCGCCCTGGCCGGTGTCGGCCTGATCGCGATTTCGGGTGTCTACATATACTCCCGGTCCCGATCGGGCTCTGACGCGGCCGAGTTCATCTACTCGATACCGGACGAAAACCTCGGCAGTCACCTCGGCAGGGCGGCGGTGCGGGTCGCCGGTGAGCCGGTCGAGGGCGTGCAGCCGGTGCCGCTCGAACTGAGGGCACCAGATGTCGCCCGGTTTGCAGAGCTGTACCCGGGAAGCCTGCTCAACCCGAAATACTGGCCGGAACCGGAATGGGCCGGATCGGACCCGTTCGGGGGGCCGGACATCCCCGGCGACTTCATCCCGGTGCTCTCAACCGACCTGTTCCGCGATTTCGACCCGGCGACGGAGGCGACCGGGATGCGGATCCCGGCGATCAATGTCCATTCGACGGTCGCAGAGCTGGAGATCATCGACCTGGGCAACCAGCAGCAGTACCAGACCCCCGACAACACCGTGGGGCACATCCCCGAGACCGCCGGCCCCGGGCAGCAGGGCAGCGGCTGGTTCTTCGCCCACCTCGAGAGCTTTGTGGCCGGTGAAGGGAGTATTTTTCGACGCCTCCCCGAGATCGCCGAGCTCATCAAGCAGGACCCGGTCGACGTTTACGTTGAGACCGAAGACGTGGTGTTCATCTATCGCGTGACGGGCACGAGCCAGGTGCACGAGGACGACCTGCACCTGGTCAGCGCCGACGATGCGCAGATCACCCTGGTGACATGCTGGCCGACCCGTGTCTACGACCAGCGCATCCTGGTCGACGCGACACTCATCGCCTATCGGCCGCTCTAGCCCCTGTTTCACCAGGCTGCCGGACGGGCCCGGTTTACAGCCGCGCGCTATGTTGAAAAACAAAAAACCCCGGTCTGCCGAGTTCTGCGCGATCATTGATGGCCGAAACTGCGTCGGCCCGCGCGGACCGGTTTTTTCTCAGGGGCCACCGGGAAAGCCGGTTGCCGGGCGTCCCCTGTAAATACCAACCCGGACCCAAAAACTCTCTACACGAAACTGGACAGCAATGGACTCGTCTGCCCCTGGCCCTGGTGAAAACCTCCCGCGCACCCTGATCTGGGAAGACAGGCTGCTAATCGCCCTGCTCGCGATCACGGTCGTTGGCGTAGTCTTGCAGATCACGCTGGGTGGCGTGGTCAGGGTGACCGGTTCGGGTGACGGCTGTCCCGACTGGCCCCAGTGCTTTGGACGCTGGTACCCGCCGTTCGAGTACCACGCGCTGCTCGAATACAGCCACCGCACAGCCGGCGCGCTGCTGGGGCTGGCGATCGTCGCGGCGACCGTCCGGGTGTGGGTAAAACACCGCGACCGGGTGGCCGTGGCCTGGCTCACCACGTCGTCCCTGGCCCTGGTATTCATCGTCGGGATGCTTGGCGGGGCGGTGGTGTTGAACGACCTCGACCCCGCTATCCGTACCGTTCACCTGATGCTCGCCGAGGCAGTCGCACTGCTGGCGATACTGGCACTCGTGGCCTCGACCTTCGCCCGGCCCGGAATGCCGGAAGGCGGGCCAGGTGGTGCCCGAGGTGGCGTCCAACTTCACGCCCGTGATAAAGACTCGCCGTGGATATGGGGGCGGGTGAGCGACGAGCATCGGGCGGCCCTCAACCTGGCCGCGGTCGCTGCCGTGCTGACCCTGGTGGCCCTGCTCTCGGGCTCGTATGCCGTGTGGCGGGAGGCCGGCGCGGTATGTGCGTCGTGGCCGTTGTGCGGCGGGCGTGTGGTCCCCGAATCGACGCTGGCGTGGATCCACGTGGCGCACCGGGTCCTGTCGCTCGTGTCGATAGTCGCAGTGCTCATTGCCGGCCACCGTGCATGGCGGCTGAACGACACGTCGCGGGCACTCCGCATTGCCGCGCTCGGTGCCGCGGTGCTTATCGTTGCGCAAATGCTGATGGGTGCCGCCAACCCGTGGACGGTGTTCGCCGAGTGGGCCAGGGCCGGACACCTGGCAATGGCGACGCTGGTGTGGGTCGATATGGTGTTTATCGTGGCGCTGATCCTCCGGCCCGTACCGGCTCGCGACCTGGCCGCAGCAGGCTATGGCAACCCCGGTCTCACCGGGCTGACTACCGCGGGGGCCGATCCCACCGGGTCCAGTCCCACCGGGCCGAGCCCCGCCGGGGGTAATTCACAGCCGGAGTAAGGCCTGTCCCGCGGGAGCGCCGCCGGGCGCAGAGCAGTTCCAGACCGGTTAATATTTTCAAATGGCTACTGACGAGTCTGTAAAACGCAGTCCCACGCTCGTCCTGCTGGGTGATTTCATCGCGCTCACCAAGCCGCGCGTGATGGTGCTCCTGCTCGTTGCCGCCGTAGCGGGGGCGTTCCTCGGCGCGGATTCGACCCCGTCCCTCGACGTGCTGGTCGCAGTGCTCGTCGGCGGGGCCCTGGCCGCTGGCGGGGCCGCCTCACTGAACATGGCTTACGAGGTCGAGCTCGACCGGAGCATGGGGCGCACAAAGAACCGACCCGTGGTAGAGGGCCGGCTCTCCGTTCGCACCGCAGTGCTCTTCGGCATCGCGCTCAACATCGCAGCGTTCGTCGTCCTCGCACTGCTGACCAACGTGTTGGCCGCCGGCCTTGCGATGGCCGGGACCGTGATCTACTTCGGCCTCTACACCATCGTGCTCAAGCAGTCGACCACCCAGAATATCGTGGTCGGTGGGGCTGCCGGGGCGGTGCCGCCGCTGGTGGGCTACGCGGCGGCCGCGGGCACCCTGGAGCTTTCGGCGTGGTACATGTTCGTGATCATCTTCTTCTGGACGCCGCCGCACTTCTGGGCGCTGGCGATCATGATCCGGGAGGACTACGCCCGCGCCAACATCCCGATGCTGCCGGTGGTTCGGGGTGTCGGGCATACGAGCACCCAGATCCTCCTCTACACGACGGTGCTCACCGCGCTGACGGTCCTGTTCGGCATTATGGCGGACGCCCTCGGGTGGATTTACATGACTGGCACGCTGGCGTTGGGCACGGCACTCATGGGGTACGCCTACCGCCTCACCCGCACGCCGGAGCGGCCGGCCGCGGTCCGGCTCTACAAGTATTCGCTGCTGTACCTGGCGCTGTTTTTCGTGCTGGTGATGATCGACACAGTCGTTTAGGGGCAACGGGTGTTCCCACCGGCCGCCACACCCGGCCACCCGCCCGTACATGCCGCGCCCCCGCCGCGTTTCCGCGTTACGATGTGGGCGTGGGATTCCTGCGAACAACTCTGACCGTGCTCGGCCTGGCTGCGGGTGGCTATGCCGGGGTGTCTTCGGCCATGGCATCGAACCTGACGAAGACGGCGCGGGTCCGCCCCGACGACACGCCCGAATCGGTCGGGCTCGACTACCGCGATGTCAGTTTTGAGAGCCGGGGCGGCGATGCCGGCCTCTCCGGTTGGCTTGTGCCGCCCGGTCCCGGGCCGGGACGCGCGGCAGTCGCCGACCCCCCCGGCGGCACGATGCGGGGCAAGTCATGGATCATGATGGTCCACGGCGACAACGCCAGCCGCAGCGATTCGAAGACAGGGATGTTGGCCATTGCCCGCGCCCTGAGCGAACGCGGGTTCGGCATCTTTATGTTCGACATGCGCGGCCGCGGCGATTCACCCGCCGACTTCTCGTCGTCTGGCTATTTCGAAAGGCTCGACCTGCAGGGCGCCTCCGATTACCTGGTCAGCAACGGTGCCGACCGCAGCCGGATCGGCGTACTTGGTTTTTCACTCGGCGGCGCGGTGGCGCTGCTGGCCGGGTCGAACCCGAACAACTTTGGGGCCGTGGTGTCCGACAGTGCGTTCGCCGATCTCTCGCTGGTCCTCAAGGATTCGCTGCGGGGGTTCAAACGCCCACTCGCAATCTGGTTCCCGGGCATGAAGTTCATGGCGAAGGCCATCTACGGGATCGATATATCAGACGTCTCGCCGGCCCGTGCGATCGCCCGCTCCGACACACCCGTGCTGGTGATTCACGGCAGCGAGGACGGTGTGGTCCCGGTCGAGCACGCCCGGCTGCTGGGCAGGGCGATTGGCGCGAGCTTCGACGAGATCGAGACGGGCGAAGAGTCGGTGTGGATTGTTCCCGGCGCCGGCCATTCAGGGGCGTACAAAACACAGCCGAAGACCTACATCGATAAGGTTACGGCGTTCTTCGAAAGACACCTCGGGACGCCCCGCGGGCAAACCACCGGGACGGGCCCGGATTAACCGGGCACCGTGAAAAATCCGGTGAAGATCAGGCGGGTAGCGCGGTCTGGGCGGCCTTCACGACCTCGGTGAATCCCTCGGGCTCCCGGACCGCCAGCTCGGCAAGCGATTTGCGGTCGAGCTCGATGCCGGCAAGCGACAGGCCATGGATCAGGCTGGCGTAGTTGATGCCGTTCGCCCGGGCCGCGGCGTTGATGCGGACGATCTGGAGCGACCGGTTCGTGCGCTTCTTCAAACGGCGGTGGGCCGTCGAGTACGCCTGTGCGTGGATCAGCGATTCACGTGCGACGCGGTAGCGCCGGCTCCGCGAAGCACGGTGGCCCCGCGTCGCCTTGAGCACAGCCTTGTGCCGCTTTCTTGTTGTAGTTCCGCCCTTGACCCTGGCCAACGTATCTCTCCTCGATCAAACGAATGCCGGACCCAGCTGCGAGTCCGGCAATGTGTTCACACTATTATGCAGCGTTCGCTAGTGAAGCGCGCTGATCGCCTGCTTGATGGTCTTTGAAAATGTCTTTGAGTCCAGGGCGACCTTCCCGCCGAACAGGCGCTTGACACGCGCCGCCCTGCGTCGTCGGAAGTGGCTCTTCGGGCCCTTCGTGCGCAGCACCTTGCCGGTGCCACTTATGTGGAACCGCTTCTTGGCGCCCTTGTGGGTCTTCATCTTCGGCATGTCAGGTTGTTTCCGTTCTCAGTTCTTCGTTTCTGGTCCAGGTCCGGTTTTTGCTCCCGGGCCGTTCTTCTTGTTTTTCTGGCTATTCTTCTGGCGCTGCTTCGGCGTCGGCCGGTGCACCTGCAGTTGCGGTCACTCCCGTGGGTTCGGCTGCGACTGCCGGGGCTGCCTTCTCCTGCCTGTCCCGCTCTTTCTGTTGTGGCGAAGGTGCCAGCAGTATGCTCAGCACACGCCCTTCCATTCCTGGCGGTTTCTCAAGTTTTGCGACCGACGCTACGCCCTCAGCGACTTTCCTCAGCACCTTCATTGCAATCTCAGGGTGCGCCCGCTGGCGACCCCGGAACCGCACGAAAACCCTTACCTTGGCACCCTCTCCGAGAAGGTTTTTTGTGGTCCGGATCTTCGTTTCGATGTCGTTGTCCGACATCACCGGGCTGAGTCTTACGTCCTTCTGTCTGCTCGCGGTCCGGGAGACCTTTCTGGCCTCGCGCCGCTTTTTACTCTGGATAAATTTGAAACGGCCGTAATCCAGGAGACGACACACGGGTGGGGTCTGGTTCGGACCGACCTCGACAAGATCGAGCCCCTCTTCCTGCGCCAGGTCGAGCGCGTCGCGCAATTCCATCACGACCGACTCACTCGAATCCTCGCCGCGAATAACCCGGACCTGGTCGGCCCGAATTCGGCGATTCACCCTGAATTCTTTTGCTATGTTCGCTCTCTCCCCAACACACCGGGCGGGCTTTTCCCGCCGGACCGCACCCTGCCAGATCGGCCAAACTGGGCGCACTCCCTGCCGGTGTCGATTTGGTCGAACTTCAAATATACCAATCTCATGGCCGTAACTCAATTGCGGGCGAGTACGAATCTCCACCCGCCCCGCCCACGTATTACGGGCAGACTCCATTGCTGCTCGTGTACCCCGCTATGCTACGATTACTGTCGGCTGGCAACGTGTTTCGGGCGCATTTTTCGGTCGCGGATAACCAGCAGGATCGCTGAAAGAAATATCTCATCTAACCAACGGGCAGGCGCATCGGCAGGCCCGATTCAGACCCGTAGCAGCAGGCGATTGGACGGCCACGACAAATGAGTAACCGCTGGGTGCGGAACAGCCTTGTCTACCTGGTGATCATCGTCGCAGTGATCACGATCTTCTTCCTGTTTGTCGATCAACCCCTCGGCGGCGCCAAGGAAATCGGCATCAACGAGGTCGTCGAACTCGCCAAGAACAGCAGCGGGTCGTCGCGGCTGGATATCGTGGTTCAGGGCGACTCGTTGACGATCACCGACGGCGTGAACGAATTCAAGTCACGCAAAGAAGAGGGATCGAGCATTGCCGACCTCCTGAGCAGCGCCGGGGTCGACAACGCCAACTACTCGGTCATCGTCAAGGGCTCAGGCGGGTTTTCCAATTTCTTCGGGATCCTGATCGGCTTCCTCCCGCTGATCCTATTCGGCGGAATCCTGCTGTTCATGATGCGCCAGGCACAGGGCAACAGTAACCAGCAGATGGGCTTCGGCCGCAGCCGGGCGCGCATGTTCGTGGGCACCAAGGCAACCGTCACCTTTTTCGATGTCGCCGGCGTGCCCGAGGCCAAGGAAGAACTCGAAGAGGTCGTTGAGTTCCTGAAATACCCGGAACGCTTCCAGGCGCTGGGTGCGAAGATACCCGCCGGCGTACTGCTCGTCGGCCCCCCTGGCACCGGCAAGACCCTCCTGGCACGTGCCGTTGCCGGTGAGGCAGGCGTGCCCTTCTTCTCGATTTCGGGTTCTGAATTCGTTGAAATGTTCGTCGGTGTCGGCGCCTCCCGCGTGCGTGACCTGTTCGAGCAGGCCAAGCGCCATGCGCCCTGCATCATCTTCGTCGACGAGATCGACGCCGTCGGCCGGCACCGCGGTGCTGGCCTGGGTGGCGGCCACGACGAACGTGAGCAGACCCTGAACCAGATCCTGGTAGAGATGGACGGTTTCGATTCAGCCACGAATGTAATCGTGATTGCGGCAACGAACCGCCCCGATATACTCGACCCCGCACTGCTCCGCCCCGGCCGTTTCGACCGCCGGGTCATCCTCGACAGCCCGGATATCAGGGGCCGCACCGCGATTCTCGATGTCCATGCCAAGGGCAAGCCGATCGACAAGCACCTTGAGCTGGGTGAGATCGCAAGGCAGACCCCCGGCTTCACCGGCGCCGACCTTGCCAACCTGATCAACGAGGCCGCACTGCTCGCGGCCCGTAACAACCAGAAGACGATCAGCTTCGACAATATGACCGAGGCCATCGACCGCGTTTCGATGGGACCCGCGCGCAAGAGCAAGGTGATCAGCGAGAAAGACCGCAGGATCACCGCCTACCACGAGGCCGGCCACGGACTCGTTTCGCACCTGATGCCGGGTGGCTCGCCGATCGGCAAGATATCGATCATTGCCCGCGGCCAGGCGGGTGGGTTCACGCGATGGCAGCAGGAGGACAGGACCTACGCGTCGCAGGAGCAGCTCGAGGCCCAGATCGCAAGTGCGATGGGCGGTCGCGCCGCAGAGGTCTTGAAGGTCGGTGACATCACCACGGGTGCTTCGAACGACTTTGAACAGGCGACGGGCATCGCCCGGGAAATGGTGATGCGCCTTGGCATGAGCGAAAAGCTGTCTCACCGTTCATTTGGCAAGCGGCAGGGTGGTGCGGTGTTCCTGGGCAGGGAGATGTCGGAGGAACGCGACTACTCCCTGAAGACCGAGGTGATCATCGACGACGAGATCAGCCGGTTGCTCTCAGAGGGTGAGGTGACCGCCAACAGGCTCCTCAAGGAGCACGACGAAGAACTCGAGGGAATCGCCCAGTTCCTGCTTGAACACGAGACGATCGATGGCGACCAGTTTGTGGCAATCATCGAGGGCAAGGACCCGCTAGCCGTCAGCCCGATGGCCACCGACGACCCGACAAAGTCGCCGGGTGCACCGGAAGACGGGGCGTCGGAGGACGACGACGAGGTCACTGGCGCCACCGACCCGGAACCACAGGCCACCTAGCACGCGTTGGTGTCGACGACATAAGAATCTCGAAACGGCGCAACAAGCGCCGTTTCTTTTTGGCGAAAATACTGGCCTCCAGGCCAACAGCATCTTCGGCAGTCAGGGCATATGAGCACAGTATTCACCGGCGCAAAATTCTCGGTCCAGCGGTTCGTTTCGGGCTTCGCGAACAACGCATTCCTGATCACGTGTGCCCGCACGAACAGATCGGTGATCATCGACACGCCCGGCAACCCGGATGAGTTGATCGGGGCGGCACTGGCGACCAACGTCGGAGCCGTGCTCATCACCCACGGGCACCGGGACCACCTCGAGGGGTTCGAGGCGGTTACGGGTTTCTTCGACGTGCCGGTCGGTATCGGGGCGGCCGATCGCGGGTCGCTGCCGGCTCCGGGTACGGCACCGGGGGCGGACTCGCCAGGCCCGGTCGACCTTTCGACGGGTGAATTAGTCGAGGTCGGTGACATTGTTCTATACGCAATGGCAACGCCGGGGCATACCCCCGGCTCGACCTGCTTCCTGCTCGAGGGTGGGTCGCCCGGCGAGGTCGCCCATGTCTTCACCGGCGACACCCTGTTCCCGGGCGGCCCCGGCAAATCGGCAAGCCACGCGGCTCTGGAGCAGATCATCGGTTCGCTCGAGACACACATCTTCACGCTGGCCGATTCGACGGTCGTCCTGCCGGGCCACGGTGATTTCACGACCATCGGCGAGTCGAAGCGCGGGTACGCCGTTTTCGCCAGCAGGCCCCTCGACCCGGCCCTTTCGGGAGACGTGACGTGGGCATAGCCGGGCCGTTTACCGGGGCGACCGCCTGATGTGGCCACCCATGCCACCCTCCGACGATTTGCCGCCTGCCGATCGTCCGCCACCGGCTGGCCGTGGGGGGGGCGACGGCCTGCTCCCCGACGTGAGCTGGGGGCTGCGGGATGTGATCGTGGGCACTATGGTCACGATGCTCGTTGTGGTCTCGATACTCAGCTTCGGCGGAGTGGTGGGGGCGCAACGTGGTTTCGATACAGCGGTGGCTGCGCCGGCCGGTTACCTGGTCGGCGGGATGGCGACCGCACTGGCGCTGCTCTTGGTCCGGGCCACGCGGTCGCCGTTGTGGCCGCTGGCACTGGCACTGGCTGCCGGCGTGGGCGTTGTTGCAGCCAGCTACCTGGTGGCAAGCGACACCGGCGACGGCACCGCCATTTTGGCCGGTGTGCCCGTGACGATTATCACTGCGACTGCGATGTCGGGGGCTTTTGCGGCGACCGGCATGGCGCTGTCGGTCGTGCGTTACCGGGAACCGCTGGGTTCACTCGGTTTCGTGAGGACACAGGGATTGCGGCCGTACCTCTTCGCCACGGGTATGTGGATGATCGGACTCGCCGTGCTCGTCGTGTGGCTGCAGGTCATGGTCTGGTTCGGCATCGATTCGCTCACGCCGCCCGACACCGCCCGAAAAGCGCTCGACCAGGCCGGTGGGAGCATCGTCATAACGGTCCTGCTCGTGGGGATCGCCGGGCCGATAGCCGAAGAGATTTTCTTCCGCGGGTTCGTGTTCACCGGCCTGTTCAAGCGGTTCGGTACCCGCCGCGCCCTGTTCTTCTCATCCCTGCTGTTCGGGCTGTTCCATATCGATCCCGGTGCCATCGTGCCCACTTTTGTGCTGGGACTCGCACTCGGCTGGGTGTACCTTAAGACCGGCTCGATCTGGCCCGCGATGTTCGCCCACGGGCTGCACAACACAGTGGCTGTCCTGATAGCCAGGTACGCACCGGCCCCCTGACTTTCAGCCTGCGTGGCGCAGCTATCACACGGGCGAGAAAACAACCGGGGAACCCGGCCTGAGGAAATTGGAAGGGCGCATGGCAACCGACAGAATTCGCGAAGCATTCGAACAGGCCCGCAGCGAGGGCAGGATCGCGCTCGTTCCCTATGTGACCATTGGGTTTCCCGAGGTAGGACTGACCACCGACATCGTGCGGGCTGTCGTCGATGCCGGGGCGGATGTCGTTGAGCTTGGCGTGCCGTTCAGCGACCCGCTCGGTGACGGGCCGACGATCCAGGCGTCGGGGCATGCCGCCCTGGAAAACGGGGTGACTCCCGCCGCCTGCATCGAGGCCGCCAGGGAGATTCGCAGTGCCGGGATTGACGTGCCGATCGTGTTCATGGGCTACTACAACACGGTCCTCACCCGGGGGCTCGACGAATACTGCTCGGAGGCCAGTGGCGCGGGTATCGACGGCCTGATCGTGGTTGACCTCCCCGCCGCCGAGGCCGGCCCGTTGCAGGATGCCGCCGACCGTTCCGGTCTCGCGGTGGTCCCGTTGCTGGCCCTGACATCTACCGAAGAGTCGATAAGGCATGCCTGTGCGCGGGCCGGCGGCTTCGTTTACTGCATTTCCGTGCTCGGTGTGACGGGTGCCCGGGCGACGATGTCGGAACGGGTCGAGGGGCTGGCACAGAAGGTGCGGCGGCACACCGACCTGCCGGTAGCCATCGGCTTTGGCATTTCGAACGCCGACCACGTTGCCGATGTTGCACGGTACGCCGATGGCGCGGTGGTGGGCAGTGCACTGATCGACCGGCTCGCCGCGGGCGATGGAGCGGGGGCCGCAGGCCGTGCGGGGGCCTACATTAGTTCACTCACTCCCGGCACATCGCGAAAAGTCGTGGCAAACTAAGTCGCCCGTGTTCACTGTTGTTCCCAACTGTTCCCAGCTGTTCACGGATCAACTCGGCAGGTACAAGCACAAAATCGGGAATCTGATGGCAACCAAGGTCCGGGGCGTCAAGGGCGCGACGACAACCGAAGGCACAGCGGCAGAAGATGTGCTGACCGCGACCGGACAGCTCTTGCGCGTGCTGATTGACGAGAACGGCATCGAGCAGGACGACATCGCAGCGGTCCAGTTCACGACCAGTCCCGACCTCGTCGCCGAATTTCCTGCGGTCGCTGCCCGTGAGCAGCTTGGCTGGACCGATGTGCCACTAATGTGCGGTCATGAGATGGCCAGGCCCGGCGCGCTTACCCGGTGCATACGTATACTGATCCTGTGGAATACCGAGCGGGCCCAGAACGAGGTCAGGCACGCCTACCTGAACGGTGCTGCTACACTTCGTCCCGACCTTTCGGTGGCAGAAAAATGAAGACATGAGCAGGCGAAATAACAGGACACACATACCGCCCGAACGACCCGGTTCGCGCACGTTCTCGGCTGCCTCGCTGCGTCCCGCGGCGTACTTCTCCTCCTATTTCGGCTATACCGGCGGGCTGTTTACTACCGGGCGTTTCTGCAATCACAGTTAGACTGCCAGAACGTCCTCAGCCCACCTCAGAATCACGGTTCACGAAACTTCCCGCCCCGCACCCAGCAACTGTGGTGGCCCGGATGAGTGAATCACCAACTCCGGTCATTTCATCCGGATTGCAGTTGCAGGAAAACCGAAACAGATCATGTCAACCTCAGATATTCGAGTCTCCAGTCTCACGCCGCTCAGCCCGCCGCACGAGTACATCGACTCGCAACCCATAACGCCAGGGATCGCCAGGACCGTTACCGCGGCCCGCGTGGCGATCGAAAATATTGGGAACAGGACCGACTCCCGCCTGGTGATGCTCGTCGGCCCGTGCTCCATCCATGACGAGAAGGCAGGGCTCGAGTACGCAACACTGCTCGCCCCACTCGCCGAGGAAGTGAAGGACACCATCCTGGTGGTTATGCGGGTGTACTTCGAGAAACCCCGGACGACCGTGGGCTGGAAGGGGTTGATCAACGACCCCAACCTCGATGGCACATTCGATATGCACACCGGCCTGAAACGCGCCCGTGCGTTCCTGCTCGAAGTCGGGGCCCTGGGCCTTGCAGCAGGCACGGAGTTCCTCGACCCCTTCACTCCGCAGTACCTTGCCGACCTGATTTCGTGGGGTGCGATTGGTGCCCGGACCACCGAAAGCCAGACGCACCGGCAGATGGCCAGCGGGCTGTCGATGCCGATCGGGTTCAAGAACGGTACCGGGGGCAGCTGCCAGATCGCGGTCGATGCGATGATGGCCGCAAGGTCTCCGCACGCATTTCTCGGCATCGACCTCGAGGGCCGTGCTTCCGTGATCAACACGGCCGGCAACCCGGCCCAGCACCTGATCCTGCGCGGCGGGTCTTCCGGCCCGAACTACGACGAGGACTCGGTCGCTTCGGCCACCGCGCTCCTCGAGATCGCCGGGCTACAACCGAACGTCGTCATCGACTGCTCGCACGCAAACAGCAACAAGGACCACAACCGCCAGCCGATCGTGTTCCGGGAAGCTGTCCGCCAGCGGCTCGGGGGTAACGAGGGCGTAATCGGACTGATGCTGGAGAGCCACCTCAACGCGGGCAACCAGTCGCTTGGCGATCCCGCCGAATTGAAGTACGGCGTTTCCATCACCGATGCATGCATCGACTGGGAGTCGACTGAGGAGCTGCTCCTTGAGGCGCACGCTAAACTCAGCCAGAAAGCCGGAGCCCTGGCCTAGTCGGCCAGCGGGCCAGAAGCCCGGGCAAACGGCAATGTCGATAATCGATCCGTTCTCATCCATAGACCCGCTGGCGAGACCGACGGTCGCGACCGTTGGCACCTTCGATGGCGTTCACCTGGGCCACCGCGCACTGCTGTTGCGGGTTGTCGAGGAGGCCGCGGCCCGTGGTGGCAAGTCGGTCGCGCTCGTGTTCAAAGAACAGCCGAGGGCGTTCATCAAGCCCGGCGTGACGGTTTCCTACCTCTGCGATTTCGCGACCCGGCGAGCACTCTTGAACGAGATCGGTATCGACGAAATCGTGGAGCTCGAGTTCGGGCCGGAGATTCAGCAGTTGTCGTCGGCCGGGTTCGTTACGGGGCTCCAGGCGCGGATCGGCCTGCAGGCTCTGGTTGTTGGACCCGGCGCCCGTATCGGGTCCGACCGTGCGGGTGTCGAGGAGCTTGTTGCGGCCGGGACTGGAGATGTCGACTTCATCGCGGCGCCGGCGGAAGCGGTCGCTGGGCAGATGGTGTCGAGTTCGGCGGTCCGGCGTGCGATCACCGCCGGCGACTGCGAGCTGACCGCGGCTATGCTGGGCCGGAACTACGCCATTTCGGGGACCGTTGCCACCGGTGAGCGCCGTGGACAGGAGCTGGGATTTCCCACCGCCAACATCGAGCCCGACAGTAACATCGTCATCCCGGCGAACGGAATATATGCAACACTGGCCGGGGTCGAGGGAACGGCGGCGGGCGCGGAGTTCCTGGCGGCGACGAGCATTGGTGTACGACCGACATTTGAAATCGACGGCAGGCGCACGGTCGAGGCGTTCCTGCTGGACTTTGACGGGGACCTGTATACGCAGCGGCTCCGCCTGGAGTTCGTGACCCGGCTCCGGAGCGAAGTCGCATTCGAATCGGCTGAACAACTTGTCGAGCAGATGAACAAGGACGTCGCACAGACCCGCCAGGTCCTGGCGGCCCGGTGACCCGGCATTCATCCTGGTCGCTGCCTGATCCCTGGATTTTCCAATGACTACCAATACAGATTTTTCAAACGTGGCCGAGGAGCTCGAATGGCGCGGGGCGCTGTTCGATGCGACGCCCGGCGCAGCCCACACGCTGGCGACCGAAAAAGTGACCTGCTACAACGGGTTCGACCCCACTGCGAGTAGCCTTCACATCGGCAACCTCGTGCCGGTCATGGGGCTTGTCCGGCTCCAGCGCCACGGGCATACGCCGATAGCCCTTGTCGGTGGTGGTACCGGCATGATCGGCGATCCGTCGTTCCGGGCCGAGGAGCGCAAGCTGATGTCGATCGAGGATATCGACGAGAACGTCGAGGCGATCCGGCTGCAGCTTGAACCGTTTCTCGATTTCGAGGTGAAGTCGAACCCGGCCCGCATGGTCAACAACGCCGACTGGCTGCGCACGACCAACCTGCTCGAGTTCCTGCGGGATGTCGGCAAGCATTTCACGGTCAACACGATGATGGGCCGGGAATCGGTGCGTGGACGGTTCGAGCGTGACGGCGGAATTTCGTTCACCGAGTTCAGCTACCAGTTGCTGCAGGCATACGATTTCCTGACGCTTTACGAGCGCGATGGCTGTGCGTTCCAGGCGGGTGGCAGCGACCAGTGGGGCAATATTCTGGGCGGGGTGGACCTGGTCCGCCGGATCCACGGTGCCGGGCCCGAGGGACGGCCACGGGCACACGGCATCGCCTACCCGCTCATTAAGAGTTCGGGCGGCGAGAAGTTCGGAAAGTCACTCGGTGGCGCACCGACACTCGACCCGAAGCAGACCTCGCCGTACCGTTTGTACCAGCACTTCCTGAACGTGGCCGACGCCGACGCCGTCCCGTACGTAAAGCTTTTTACGTTGCTCAACGAGGTCCAGATCGACGGTCTCGACCAGGCGGTGAGGCTCGAACCCAGCAAGCGAGAGGCGCAGCGGGCCCTGGCCGAAGAGGTGACGCGGACGGTGCATGGACAGGGTGGGCTCGACCAGGCGCTGCGGGTTACCCGTGCCTTTTTCGGGGGCGATATCGCCGATCTCTCGGCCGACGAGATGGAGGACGTCCTCGAGGGTTCCTCGGTTACCGAAGTCCGCAGGGAACAGCTCTCCGGAGACGGGATCAGGTTTTCCGACCTTGCGGTGACCGCCGGTGCCGGGAAGTCAGGCGGCGATGTGCGCCGCACCGTCCAGGGAGGCGGGATGTACCTGAACGGCGAGCGGATCGAGAATGCCGAACGGGCGGTTCAGACGACCGACCTCGTCGAGGGCCGGTTACTGGTCATCAGGCGGGGCCGCAAGAGTTACTCGCTGGTGAAACTGGCGGATTAGCGGGGTTCTTGGTGCCGTTATCGCACCGGCCCGGTGACTCCCAGAGGGAGTGGAACCGTGTGTCCAATCGACCACGCCCGATTTCCCGACCGCAGCGGAGGGACCTCAATCACTATTACCTCCTAACCGGCAAACGACCCTGCGCATGGCGTAACAAACCGGCAGGCCAGCTTACCTCTCCGAGGCCCCTCCGCTGCGGTCGGGGAATCGGGCGGTCGCGGTTGAACGTCTGCCGCTGGCATGCTGGCTGGGGGTTGCCTGCCGTCCTTCGAATGCCTCAGATGCCGTCTTGGATGGCATTAGTGTGGCGCCCTCCCCTGAAAAAAACCCACTCCTCACTCTTCCCTCGCGGTGGAAAACGTGGCCCTCACGCGCGACAAGAGGCCGAATGGACTGGTGGGAGTTAGAATTCTTGACGGCCATTCGTGAAAATGACCACAAATCGAATTTTCTTACACAAAACCCGTAAGGACGGAGTGCTCCGGTGAGCAGCCAGAACCAGCCAAACCTTCGAATACCAGGACCGGTACCGCTACCCGACGATGTTCTTGAAATCGCCGGATCGCAGATGATCAACCACCGGGGGCCACACTACGCCGACATGCTTGATCGAATGTCGGCCAACCTGAAGACCGTGCTCATGACGAGCAACGATGTCTACTTCATCACGGCGTCGGGAACGG
Source organism: Dehalococcoidia bacterium (assembly GCA_030745955.1). Next base: position 16,854 of record JASLNQ010000007.1, read on the forward strand.
GCGCCATGGAAGCCGCCATCGTGAACACGATCTCACCCGGCGACAAGGTTTTGTCGATCGTCATCGGTGTGTTCGGCGAGCGGTTCTCCGAGATCGCCGAGACATACGGTGGCGACGTCACCCGCCTGAACTTCGAGCTCGGTGAGGCTGCCGATCTCGACCAGGTGCGCGAGGCGATCCGCGGCATTTCCGATCTGCGCGCCGTCATCTTCACGCACAACGAGAGCTCGACCGGTGTTTCCAACCCGCTTGAGGACCTGTGCAAGCTAATTCACGAGGAGTCGGACGCGCTGATCCTGGTCGACTCGGTTTCGAGCGCCGGCGGTGTGCCGATCGCAACCGACGCCTGGGGCATCGACGTGGTTGCCACGGCCTCGCAGAAGAGCTGGATCTCACCGCCCGGAATTGCGATGGTTACCTTCTCGAAGAAGGCCTGGGAGGCCCATGCCCGTTCTACCACGCCGAAGTACTACCTGGACGTCGAGCAGTACGAGACTTACCTGAAGATCGGTCAGCCACCGTTCACCCCGTGCCTGCCGGCGATGTTTACGCTCGAGGTGTCGCTCCAGTCGATGGTCGACGAGGGTGTCGAGAACGTCTTCGCACGGCACCACGAGATCGCCCAGCACACCCGGGACGGGGCCAGCACACTCGGGCTCGACCTGTTGCCCGAACCTCAGTTCGCTTCGAACACGGTTACGGCGATCAAGCTGCCCGAAGAGGTCGATGGAAAGGCATTCCTTGCAGCCGTGAACAAGAACTACAACGTCGTGCTCGGTGGTGGCCAGAAGTCACTGACCGGCAAGATATTCCGGGTCGGCCACATGGGCTGGGTCGAAAAAGCCCATATTGACGAGGCGCTCAAGGCTGCGGAAGAAACTCTGAAGAGCATGACTTCGTAGTTCCGGTATGTGAGTGGTCGAAACCGGTCGACAGCGACCGTGAATGGCGCAGCCTTTTTCGGGCTGCGCCAGTTTTCCGTTACAGGCAGGGTCAACGGGGCTGATGGGCATAACGGCACGATGGAATATACGAAGTTACGCGGTGATGTTGCTTTTCGCAGTGTTGTTCGCGCTGGCCGTGGCCTGCGGCAGCGAGGCTGCGAGCGAGGCGGTGCGGCAGGCGGACCCGACACCGAGTGCGGTACCCGAACGGGCATCGCCAACCGCAACCACGGTCCCACCGGCAGCTACATCAACCGCGATGCCTGGAGCGACATCGACCACGGTCCCCGCGAAGCCAACCGTAAGCGCAGCCGCTACCGCAGCGTCGGCTGCCGCGTCGGTCCCTGCGGCGGAGTCCATATCGGACGACCCGGAGCTCATCAACACACCCGGTGCCGTCTCGAAACTGGCACCCGATTTCACGCTGCCGTCGATCCAGGGCCCGGAGTACACGCTCTCCCAGTTCCGTGGCGAACGGCCGGTGCTGGTCGTCTTTTACCGGGCATTCTGGTGAACGTTCTGCAAAAGGCAACTCGGGAAGTTGCAGAGGTCGAAGGCAGAGCTCGATGCGACGGGTGTGCAGGTACTCGCTATCAGCACCGACAACCTGAACGGTGCGTCGGCTATGGCCGCCTCGGGGGGGATCGAGTTTCCGATACTGTTCACCGCACTTGATCCCGCGGTCCCGCAGGATTACGGAGTGTTCAACCTGTTCGGCGACGGGCTGGCATCGGCATCGGTTTTCCTGGTCGACAAGCAGGGTGAAATCGTCTGGCAGGACATCGGCGTTGACTACACTCACCAGGTATACGCTGAAGATGTGATCGAACAGGTCCAGAAGCTGGACTAGCTTTCCCGGTGCTTGCATGCCCGGTCGTGGCGCAGGGGCAGTTCAACAGGTTCCGGCGAAATCGGAGTTTTTCTTTGTGATGACCGGTCGTAAGTTGTTGACCGTCTTGATCGCAATGACGATCGTGGTGGCAGTTGCCTCATGCTCCGACAGGGATGAGCGAACACCGGGCGCGACATCCTCCCCAGGTCCCTCCATTCCAGTCGGGAAATCGGATGAGAAAGCGCCCGAGGTACCACCAGAGGCAACTGCCGAAGTAAATGTGCCAGTGGCACCCGTGTTTTCGGTTGCGTCGATAGATGGGGAGGTCATCCGGCTTGAAGACCTCCTTGGCACCGCTCCGGTTTACCTGGTCTTCGTGCCGAGTGTCGACGGCGAGATGGACCGCGCCCAGGTCAGCGCGATTCAGTCGCGCTACGCGGAGTTCGAAGAGCTGGAGGCGGTTATTGTTGCGGTCGCGACCGACCTGCCGACGGAGGTCGTGAGACTGCGGGACGAGCTGGGGCTCGAGTTCCCGCTGATCGCCGATCCGCTGAACGTGATCGCTACCGAGTGGCAGGTGTTCGACCTGTTCGGCGATGGCTGCGGCGGACCGGCGAGCTTCGTGTTCGACGCACACGGGACGCTGATCGCCAGGCTGATTGCAGGCGGACCGGACGACCGGCCTTCGGTGGATGAGGTTTTGCGGGCGATCCGGGAGTCGGTGAACCTGGGTGCCGCTTGATGGGGTGCCCGAGGGCAGGGCGGGTGAATGCCTTGCGTGCCGTCCTTCGAGAACCTCTGGATGGCAGTTGGGGGGATCGGCGAGCGCCGGTAGGCCTGGCACGATGTTCCGACCGGAGCGGAGGGACCTGGGGCCGGGCCGCGCTCGCTCATCGATTCCCAACGATAGTGGAGCCGTGTGTCCAACCACCAACGCCTGACTTCCCGACCGCAGTGGAGGGATCTGGGGCGGTGTCACGCTCGCTCGTTGACGCCCCACGGGAGTGGAGCCGTGTGTCCAGCCACCTACGCCTGATTTCCCGACCGCAGAGCG
>JASLNQ010000080.1 GCA_030745955.1 Dehalococcoidia bacterium
GAGAGATTCCCGAAGAATTGCAGGGTTCAATTGGCGCCGCGCTTTGCATGGCCGACGCCCGGGACCTGGACGACTACATGAGCCTGGTAGAGGAGACCGGGTTCAAAATCAGGGAGTACCGCTTGGCAAGAGAGGCTGTCAACGACGTGATCAAAACAATCGGGACTCGCCTGATGATCGCCGATGCCGCGATCGGGCTTGGGAGTCTCGATGTCGACCGGTCGTTGATTTTCGAAACCCGTGAAGCCCTGAAGTTGGCGAAGAGACTGGTCGACGATGGAACCCTGGGCTATGGCCTGATCGTCGCCCAGCGGACCGGATGAGCAAATCCCCTCTCCCTGCGAGCGAGACGGGTGCCTCCTGGGCGCGGGTGTGGGTGAAAGTTCTCCAGGAGTGGCGAGTTTACTCTTCAGCGAACCTCGACCCACCCTCTGACTCCCTCCTTGCCAGGGAGGGAGAGATAACTCACCCAAACCCCTACTCCAGCAGCCCCACCTTCCGCCAGTTGCGGTCCAGCAGTGCCTGTTTCAGCTCCCCGGACTCACGCCCGAGGTGAGTCGCGATCACCATCACACTGAGCACAAGACAGAGCGCGATGCAAAGACCAGGGGCACTCACCGCTACAAAAATCGCGTTGATCGCCAGGATCCCGGCACCGAACGCCCATACCCAGCTCCGGGTTACGAAATACACCCCGAATACCACTGGTCCCGCAAGCATCGATTGAAGCGGCGCCATCGCAACCGATATGCCAAAAATAACCGCCACACCCTTGCCGCCCTTGAACCCGATGTACGGCGACCAGTTGTGCCCCGCGGTAACCGCAATCGCCATCGCGAACAGCGTGTAGTCGGGAATCCCGGCCAACCGACCGACCCCGATCACGACGGCGCCCTTCGCCGCGTCGGCAGCCAGCACAAGCAATCCGTCACGCATGCCCAGCGTGCGAACCGCATTCACCGTCCCGACATTGCCGTTCCCATGATTCCGGATGTCGATGCCACCTCGAATCCTGCCGCCCAGGTAGGCAGCCGGAATACCGCCGACCATGTACGAAACGGAAACGAGCAGGATCGTGATCAAGAGTTCTGGGAATAATTCTGGCAACATCACTGGTTCGATGATCCCACCGGCAATTCGATGTGCTGTTCATGATCAAACCAGCCATCGATCGCAACTCCGGCACTGGATCCCGCGGCGTGGCGTCCTGAACTCACTGGGATAACATTCCACCGGAACCGGGGAAACTATCCCAACGCTCAATATCGCGAAAATATCAGTGAGGTTAGCGAAACATGAAGCGAATCGTTGTCTGCTGCGACGGCACCTCCAACAAGTTCGACGCCCTAAATGTCACAAACGTGGCGAAGATCGCCCGCAGCGTCGCCAGTACATCTGCCGACGGTGAGATCCCGCAGGTCGTGTTCTACGACCAGGGAGTCGGGTCGCACGGCTTTCGCGACACCATCACCGGCGGGGCATTCGGGCACGGCCTCGCCAAAAACATTCAGGAGGCATACCGCTTCATCGTCCTCAACTACGCACCCGGCGACGAGCTGTTCCTGTTCGGATTCAGCAGGGGTGCGTTCACCGTCCGCAGCCTGTCGGGTCTGATCACAAAGTTCGGCGTCCTCGATGCCACCGAGATCAAGCAGATCCGCCCGACGATGGACCTCTACCGCGACCAGGAACCGCGCTCAACCGCCAAAACCCACGAAGTCGAAATCAAGTTCTTGGGGGTGTGGGACACCGTCGGGGCCATGGGTATCCAGGCAAACCGAATAACCGGAGCACTGGGATACTGGACCGGGTACACCGTGGGCAGGGCTGGCCGTGCCCTCCGCATAACTCCCAAGAGCTGGACGCCGGATCTTCTACGGCGGAAGTTTGCGAGCGCGGGCAGGTCGATCAGCGGCAGGCTCGGTCTCAACAGGGGAAGATACTCGTTCCACGACGCAACTCTCTCGGAACGGGTGAAGAACGGCTATCACGCGGTGGCGATCGACGAACGCCGTCCGATCTTCGAGGTCGTTCTCTGGAACAAAGAACCCGCACCCGGCCAGCACATCGAGCAGGTCTGGTTCTCGGGGGTTCATACCGAGGTCGGCGACGGGAGCCCGAACGTCAACGCGTCGGCTGAAGCGCTCAAATGGATGTCGGACAGGGCAGGGGAGCGCGGACTGACCTTTACCGATGAATTTGAAAAAGAAGTGTCGGGATTACTCGGTAGCAAGCAGAAGCCGATAAGTCGATCACCCTCCGGGCCGTGGCGCCTTGCCGGGCGCCTGCGGCGCACACTGGGAGCCAGCGGTACAGGGACCGAAAGTGTCCACCCCAGCGCCATCAGGCGGTTCTGCGACCAGAAATTCGACTACCCAGCGCCAAACCTTGAGACATACATGAAATCGAAAGGGATTGACTGTCCACCACCCGAAGACAACCAGTAGCAACCAAAATCCTCCCGCCCTTCCAGGGAGGGGGTTTAGGGGGTGGGTCGTACGCCAGGCATACCACGCGCAAGCCAACCACCTGATTTCCCGACCGAAGTGGAGGGACCTCGAAGCAACCAGCCTGGATAATTCACGCTACCCGATAGATGCCATCCATCTCAACTCCCACCCCTTACTATGCTAATCCACAGAGATCCCTCCACTTCGGTCGGGAAATCAGGTGTGCGCTCGTCGAAACTACATTGCATCCATCGCGTCCACGGGCAACGCCAGGCAACCCCCCGATCGAAGGTGGCCACCCACCCGCCTAAACATCGATCGCCATCAGTTCCTCGGCGTAAATAACCTGCCCGCCATACACCTCGCGAATATCGCCGAGCCCCTTTTCCAGCGGACCGTGCTGCGCAATGTGCGCGCCCATGTGAACGAGAATCAGCCTCTTCACCCCGGCCTCCTCGGCCATGCGGGCAGCCCCTGTCGTGCCGCACTGACCCGGTGCCTCGCCGTCGGCATCCATCAACCCCTGGTCGTCCCAGCACATGCAAAGCATCACATCGGCGTCCCTCGCCAGGTCGACAATCGACTGGCACGGCTGCGTATCGCCGGTGAACACCACCGACTTGCCCGACTTCGTCTCGATCCTGTAGGCCAGTGAATCGAGATACGGCTGCACGTGCTCGGCCTCCGCCGATGTCACTTCCCACTTGTTTGCCGTATGAACCGTCCCGACGCCAATATCGCGGGCGTCCACTTTCGGCGCCGACCGTGGTAACTTGCCGCCCCGGTTCGCATACACCTTCTGCGAAAGCGGGTGGTAAATCCGCGCCTTCCAGTCGTGCGAAAAGATCCCGTTCTCGCCAATCACCCCCTCGGTGATCCTCTCGGTAAGCGTCGGGCCGAACACCTGGAGCCGGTTTTCCTTGCCGATCGACTGGTCGAAGCGCGTAAGCAGGAAGCAGGGATAATCGATGTCATGGTCGAAGTGGTGGTGGGTGAAAAAAATGTAGTCGATATCGGTCGGCCAGAGCCCTGCCTGAACGAGCTTGTGGGTCGTCGCGGGACCGCAGTCGAACATGATCTTCTCACCCTCGATATCGAGAACGTACGCCGAACCGAACCGGGTGGGCGTCGGAGTGGGTGTTCCTGCGCCGAGAACATAAAGCCTTGCCATTCGAATCGCCTCCCGGACCGCTGTGTGGTGCAGAAATAGTTCAAACCCAGGTCATCTGAACCCGGAAAAAGCATATCCCTGCCCCCGTTGCAGAAACTTGCACGAAAAGCGGGAAAATGCAAAATTCGCCAAAAGTCGCAGTAACGGTCAACAGGCACCTGTTAGCCGTTACCGGATAATCTGCCGTTTGTCAGTTCCCGGGTTCGGTAACGGACCCTTTCGAAAACAGGGAACTGGCCACGATGCGACGCATGGAGGCGTGCCGATGCTGTATTTCAAGTCCTGTCTGCGCTGTAAAGACGGTACGGTTGAGCTTGGTGCCGACAATTTCGGTTCTTACCTGACCTGCCTGACGTGCGGCTACACGATCAATTCCCGCTCGGTCCGTGCTAATGGCTCGATCGAAGAGCCGATGACCCTCGAAGACGACGTAGTTGCGGCACCCGCGCTGAACCCGGTCGTGGCAGCCGACGCTTATGTCGCTAACCCGGACTCCGGTCCCGATCCAGGCAAATTCAGCGACGATTTAGGGTCAGACCCGGAGCTCGCGGTATTCGAGGAAGAACTGGGCGAACTCGACATCGATATCGAGGAATCCGCAGCGATATAGACCGGAACCCGGTCCTGTCGCCGGTCAGGCCCCCGGATTGACCCGACCCTACGCATGCCAGTGCGAATCGCCGCTCCGGACCAACCGTTCAACCCTCAAGTCCTTGCACGCACTGTCGAACCACTCAACCACCTCGCGGTGCAGCGGAATCCCATCCCGCTCCCGTGCAATCGTCTCCTCGTGCTCCGGTAGTCCCGCGTAGTAAACACGGTCGTGTCCGGGTGCCGGCGGTGTATCGGCCAGGTACGTCAGGAACTCGTCCATCGACGACTTGAACTCCGCCACATCACGGAACGCATCGATCGAGTAGGCAGCCACAAACTGGGAACCGTTGCCCGGTGGATTGGTAACCCCGAACAGCCCGGCCGACAGTATCCCCGAGAACACCTGTCCGATAACCGCCATCCCGTAACCCTTGTGCGATCCTAGCTCACGTGTCGAGCCCCACGGCAGGAGCCGCGTCTGCGCCGGCACATCCTGCTCCTCCATAATCGGCGTCCCTTCTTCGTCGGCCACCAATCCGGGCAACAACTTGGCCCCCGTGCGCCGTAGCAGCTGGATCTTGTTCGCCGCCACCGACGATGAAGAAATGTCGAGGACGAACGGTGGCATCTTGTCGGCAGGGATCGCCCAGGCGTGGGGTACGGCCCCGATACGTGGCACCGCGCCATACGTCGGCACCGTCACGGCCCCGCCACCCGTTATCGCGTAACCGATCATATCGTGCGGCATCGCCCGCATCGCGTGGTAGGCCATCATCCCCGCATGCTGACTGTTGTGGATCGTCACCGCCCCGATACCGACCTTGCTGGCCTTTTCGATCGCGATGTCCATCGCGTGCGGGCACATCACCAAACCGTGAGCCCCGTCGGCGTCGATAGTCGCCACAGCCGACGTCTCCCTGGTGATCTTCCAGTTCGGGGTCGGGTTTATCCTGCGCTCGGCGAACATCTGCACATAGGCCCGCAGCATGTTTGAAACACCGTGCGTCTCACAGCCCCGCAAATCTGCAGTCACAAGACCATCGGCAGCAAGCTCGGCGTCGGCGATGGGCATGCCCATCTTGCCGAAGACCGCCGCGGTCGTCCGGTGGAGATCGGCGTGGCGGACTCGTACCTGGTCTTTTTCCGGAACGTGAAAATGTTCAAGCATCGGGGACTGTTCCTGTCGTCGTTTCTATCGTTCCAGTGGGGCCAGGTTGAACTCGGCGGTGGCCTGGTCGAACCAGTCGACCACCTCCTTGTGAAGCGGAATCCCGCGCTCGTGCCGGTCGATCGACTCCTCGTGCTCGGGCAGTCCGGCGTAGTAGACGCGATCGTGACCCGGAGCCGGCGGTGTTTCCCTCAGGTACTTCAGGAAATCGTCCATCGAGCTCTTGAACCGTGCGACATCGGTGAACGCCTCGATCGAGTAAGCCGCCACGAAGTGCGACATTTGTCCGCGGTCGTAGGCACCGAAAGCACCGTCCGACAGGATGCCGCTGAGCACCTGTGCCACGGTGCTCAACCCGTAACCCTTGTGCGAACCGAGCTCCCGCGTGGCCCCGTTGGGCAGGATCCACGTGTAGTCGGGAACCTCACGCTCGTCCATGATCGGCGTGCCCTTATCGTCGGAGATCAGGCCGGGGAGAATGTTCGCTTCCATGCGCCTGAGGAGCCCAATCTTGTTCGCGGCCACCGACGACGATGAAATGTCGAGCACGAACGGTGGTTCCTTATCGGCTGGCACGGCCCATGCGTGGGGATTCGGCGCCAGCCGTGGTTCGCCACCAAACGTCGGGGGCATGCTCTGTCCACCCGCCGTGATCGAGTAGCCGATCATGTCGTGGGGCAGTGCCATCATGGCGTGGTAGGCGATCATCCCGGCGTGCTGGCCGTTGCCCATGGTGATCGCGCCGATGCCGGTTTCCCGGGCCTTCTCGATCGCCAGTTCCATAACCTGCGGGATCACCACGATGCCAAGCCCGCGGTCGCAGTCCACGTTGGCGGTGGTCGCCGTTTCCCGCGTTACCTTCCAGTTCGGACTCGGGTTGATAAACCCGGCCGCAAAGCTGGCGATGTAGTTGCGCAGCATGTTTGAAACGCCGTGCGTGTCGACGCCCCGGGTATCGGAGAGCAGGAGCACGTCGGTGGCCTGCCACGCGTCGTGCTCCGACAGGCCCATCTTCAGGAATAGTTCGTTGACCGTAACCCGCAGCGCGTCTGGCATGATCCGGACCTCGTCCTCAGGCGGGACATGGAAGTGTTCAAGCATTTTTTAGGTGCACCTTTTCGACTGCGAGCTGGCTCCTGCCACCGGTGGGCCACACCGTACTCGTGAATTACCGTCACGTAAATGACGAAGTAATACAATCCCGATTGCTACAGACGCCTGAATCCGAAGCTAGGTAATTTTGAGGCCCACCGAAGCCGGATTGGGAATTACCCAACCTCTGTCCGCCCATCACTCAACGAAGAGACGGGGTGTCTCGTCCCGATTAGCCATACAGGTCCGCACTGCTGATAATTCGGTACGATTTCGTAGAACGAAGTTATTTGTGAGCCACGGAACACTCAACAGCGACGGAGCGACATCGTGCACGACACAAAGATCGCAGCCATCCAGATGACCTCGATAGTAGGCGATATCGAGACCAACCTCGCGACGATCGACCGGCTGCTCGGTGATGCGACAAAACTTGGCGCTGAAATCGCCTGCTTCCCCGAACTCTCGATATGCGGCTACAACACCTCCGAGCGCGACGGCCGTCCCGCCAACGGCACCCGCGTCCCGCAGGCGGTGGAAATCCCCGGCACAGAAACCGACGCCCTGGTCGCAATAGGCCAGCGTCACGGAATATGGTTCCTCGCCGGCCTGCTCGAGCGCGATTCGTCCGGCATCGTCTACAACACCCAGTTGGTCATCTCGCCGCTTGGAATCGAAGGCAAGTACCGCAAGACCCACGTCCCAACAACCGAGATCGGGACCTGGCGGCACGGCGACGACCTGCCGGTATTCGACCACCCGAAAATCAGGTTCGGAATCGAGATCTGCTACGACACGCACTTTCCCGAAGTGTCGACCGCGCTGGCCGAAAAAGGTGCGGAACTGATCTTCATGCCCCACGCATCGGGCGGCGCGGAACCGGCAGCCGACAAGCAAGCCCGCTGGGAGCGGTACGTGCCGGCCCGGGCCTACGACAACACCGTGTATGCTGCGATCTGCAACCAGGTGGGCGACAACGGCGCCGGTCACGACTTCCAGGGCGTGACGTTCGTGTGCGACCCGGCCGGCAAGCTCATCGCCCAGTCGGACGACGGCTCGGCCGAAGCGATCGTAATCACCAACTTGCAGGCCGCCGATCTGGAATCCGCCCGGCACGTCCCCGAAACGTTCTTCAGGCATTTCCGAAGGCCCGAGATATACGAAACCTGGAAGGACCGTCCGTGACCCCGCAGGAACTCGCGCAAAAACTCCACGGCGTTCCGGGCCGTGGCTGCGTCGCGGTCACCGGTGCTGGGATCCAGGCGATCAGCGACCTATTCTCGCAACCCGGTACCTCACGGACCATCCTCGAGGCGCTGGTGCCGTACGCCCGAAAAGCACTCGACGAGTTCGTCGGCATCCAGGCCGGTCAGCATGTTTCAGCAGAAGAGGCCGGCTTGATCGCCGAGGCTGCGCTGAAAAGGGCCCGTCATCTCGCCGATGCACCCGATTCGGCAATACCAGCCGCCGGTGAATCACCCGAACCCGAATTGCTCTTTGGGATCGGGTGCACCGCGGCTGTCGCCACCGACCGGGTCAGGCGCGGCGAAGACCGTGCACATGTTGCATGGACCGACGGCACACGGTCGGGCGGGACTTCGATATGGTTCGACAAGAGTGCAAGGACCCGGGAGGAAGAAGACACAATAGTGTCAGCAATCGTATTGAATTCGATCGCCGAGGTAGTCGGCGTCGAAGAGAGGTTGGCAATCGAAATGCTTAGCACTGAGCGGCTTGATGAACTCGATTGATCGGCTCTATGCCGCCGAAATTCCGGCACTGGTGATCATGCCTTCCGCCCTGTACACCGAAGGCAATTCGATCAGCGAGCGGCTGCCCGAGAAGCCCCTTGTGCTTGCAGGTTCGTTCAACCCACTCCACGACGGGCACCGCGAGATGCTCGCGGCTGCGTCGAAACTCACTGGCAAGACCGGCTACCTCGAAATATCCGTCCAGAACGTCGACAAACCCATGCTCCCCCGCAAGGAACTCGACCGACGGGCGGCGCAGGTTGCGCTGTCCGGGTTTTCTCTCATCG
>JASLNQ010000081.1 GCA_030745955.1 Dehalococcoidia bacterium
GCCTCGACGCTGTAGAGCAGCGTGTGGTCCTGCGTGGTAACCGTGGTTACGATCCCCGAGGTGAGCGGCCGCGATATGTTGTCGACCGACGAAACCCGATCTCCCTCATTGGCAAACGGGATCGTGCTGATGGCGTACTCCCGGCCCGTGAAGCTCTTCGGGTCTTTCACCGCCGAAAGCAGCGACCGGCCCTCGACCCAGCCCGGTATGTCCTGCCCGAACAACTCGAGCACCGTTGGCATGACATCGATCGCCGCGGTGATCGAGCTGACCTCGTTCGGCGCCATGCCGGGAACATGAATCAGCAATGGGATGGCCGTTACCTCTTCGTACAGGGGAGAGAAATCCCACTGTGAATCGGGGTCGCCATGCCCGTACATCTCGCCATTCGGGCGCTTCCCGAACGTCATCTTGCCGAACCGTCCGCCGTGCTCGCCGAAGTAAAAGCCGTGGTCCGATGTGAAGATGATGGCGGTCTCGTCTTCGATGCCCATGTTCTGGACCTTGCGGAGCAGGTAACCGAGCCACGTGTCGACCATCGTTATCTCACCGCAGTAGGTCGCGTGAGCCTTGTCCACCCTGGCCTGGCTCAGGCCCGGGACGTCCTGCCAGAACGCGTATGGCGGCTGGACGTACTCGCCGTCGAAATCGGGCATGTACAGCTCTGTGTAGTAGTTCGGCGCGTCCCAGGGCTCGTGCGGGTCCCACGTGTCGACGTAAAGGAAAAAGTCTTCCTTGTAGTGGCGCTCCAGCCAGTCCCCCGCCTTCGTCATCGTCTGAGCCACACTGCGGTCCGACTCTTTCCGCCACCAGGCGACCGTATCGCGCGACTCGTGGTGTCCCAACCCGACCACCCGGGTGCCGGAACCCTCCTGTCCCTGTACCGTCCAGAATGTCTGGAAACCGCGGTCGTAGTTGAAGCCGTGCCGCCAGTAGAACGGTGTGTCGACAACCGCCGCAGTGTGGATATCGGCGGCTGCGAGTGTTTGCGCGAGCGTGGTCACGCTGTCGTCAAACGGCTCCCAGCCCATAAACGACATCGTCCACCTGCCCGTGGCGTGGTCGGCACGCGTCGGCATTGTCGGGAAGCCGCCGATGTAGTGCCTGTCGAAGCGCGTCCCGCGCGCCGCAAGGCTGTCGAGCACAGGTGTCTTGATATACGGGTGGCCGTACGCCCCGACGTGGTCTTTGCGGAAGGTATCGGCGACTACCCAGATGACGTTCATTGCTAACTCCCCGTGTTAAGGACCGTGGCCGTTCAAGATCGCCACTGGCCCGCTCCTGCTGGCGTCCAGCACATTATCCCGTAAACCGGACGGCGGTGCCGGAGGTGGTTGTGCCGGGGCCTCGGGTGGCTGCGGATCCGAGAGATTTGGGGGTGGAGAATTGTTGAGGAGGGCGGGTTAGGAAGGTTGGCCCAATCGGCACCGTTACCAGCCCCCGCATCAGCCGCTCTTACCCGGCATGCGCACGGTGGTTGCGATCTCGACCCGCCGTACTGAAACCGCGTCGAAAATCACAATAGCGACAGTCACCGCAATCAGTGAAACCACGAGTCCGACAAAATAATTCCAGTTGGTCGAAAACAGGACCGGCGGCAACACGTTTCGGCTCGAAGCGGTCTGCGTCGCAGTTCCCACTGCAAGCCGGGCCATCACCAGGCCGGCACCGACACCTGCCGCAATGCCAATCGACAGCACAACCAGCTGCTCGACCAGGCTGATGGCCACCAGCACGCGTCGCCTCGCCCCCAGCGCCATCAGCAATCCGTGGTTGAAGCGGTCGTTCGACGGGCGCATCGGAGCGAAGGTGAAGAACCCAAGTAACGCAAGCGCGACTGCCAGCGACGCGGTGACTATCGAAGCGCCGCGCCAACCGGCAACCGCAAGCGGCGTGACGATCGAAGATTTTCGGAGTTCGTCACGGCTTTTCACGTTGTGCACACCGCCAATCATCGACGACACGCGGTCGATCCCCGCCGCGTTGCCCTGCGAATCTCCCGGTTCGTCCAGCCCGACAAACAACTCAGCCAGGAAATCCGCCGAGTAAAAACTGCTCATCGACGCGTATTTCCAGAGTTCCGCAGCGTCTGCAATCACGAACCCGCCATCAGCCGGGTCCATGGTCGGGAAGTAGCTGACCACACCGACGATCCGCACCGGGACCGACTGCTCGAAGACGTGTATCACCGTTTCGTCTCCGATGGCGAGGCCGTTCGCTATTAGCGCCATCGTGCTGAAGATCGCCGGAACCGAATCGGAGGCCGACCGGATTACCCCGCGCACACCCCGGTTGGTCCCGACTCCCAACTCGATCAGCAGGCCGTGGTCAGCTGGGCCGGTCTCACTGGTTCCCCGCGAATACTCAAACCCGCCGACTGCCGTATCCACCCCCTCTGACGAGGCCAGCGGCTGCCATGAATCCGGAGTGTCAAACTGCTCCACGACCACCGGGTTCACCGGCCCGGTACTCCCGCCAACGGGCGCTTCGTCGTACATCAGATCGTCGATCCCAACGTTCGCGGGCGCAACAACCTCGTCGTTTGTCTGCTCGAAAAACACCAGTCCGGCGATCTCGACTGGCCTGGCCGCTATCCCCGGCACGTCGCCCATGCGCGCCTGCCATTCAGGCCCGGGCACTGCTCCCAGGTCGATGCACTGCCGGTCGTCCCCCGGTCCCACGGCACCCTGGCGGTATCGCCCAGAACGACATCGACATCGCCAGCTCTCATGGCAAACACCGGGGCGATCATCCTTGCGAAACCATCACGGATTCCCTGTCCATACTCGATCTTGCCCGAATAGGCGCTCACTGTCCCATCGGTATAGACCTCAAGCAGAGTCCCGGCCTCGGGAACAGCCCGGCCCTGTGCCGGCTGACCCACGAACGGTGACCCCACCACTCGCACAAGCAGCAGCCTGTCGCCGCTCAATCCGTCACCCCGTCGCCCGCCGCGTTCTTCACGGCCTTCAGGATGCGGACATACGTCCCGCATCGGCAAATATGACCGCTAAGGGCCGACTTGATATCAGCCTGGGTAGGTTCGGGATTTCTTGAGAGCAGGGCAGTGGCGGAGACGATGAAACCCGGCGTGCAGTATCCGCACTGAAACGCCGATTCCTCGGCAAAGGCCTGTTGGACCGGGTTGAGAATGCCTTCTTCTGCCAGCCCTTCGACGGTCGTGACCTCCCGGCCCACGACCGAGCCCACCGGCGTCATGCACGCCCTTGTCGCCTCGCCGTCGACAAGCACGGAACATGCGCCGCAGTTGCCCTCGCCGCATCCGTACTTCGTTCCGGTCAGGTCGACATCCTGCCGCAGGACGTCCAGCAGCGACCTCTCGGGGTTGGCATCGATGTCGCGGATTGTCTTGTTTATCGAAATCTTCATGGCAAACCCCGGGAGTTTACCGCGATAACGCACCACCGCGAACGGCGGCACCTCGAATACACTGCCCCTCGACCGGCCGCCACAGCCAGGAGTTTTCATTGCTAGCCACTGTCACACTCGATACCGCCTTCAACGCAGGTCCGATCGACCCCCGGATATTCTCGGGCTTCCTCGAACACATCGGTCGTGCCATCTACGGCGGCGTCTACGATCCCGGCAACAACCTGTCCGACCCTGACGGCTTCCGGCTCGACGTAGTGGAAGCGATGACCGGTCTGAACATGCCGTACGTCCGCTATCCGGGTGGAAATTTCGTATCGAACTACGACTGGCGGGACGGCGTAGGCCCCGACCGCGTCCCGTTTCCCGATTTCGCATGGCGGGCGACCGAGCCCAACCTGTTCGGTACTGACGAGTTCATGAAGTGGTGCAAGGCTGTTGACACCGAATCCATGCTGGCAGTGAACCTCGGAACACTCGGCCCACCCGAGGCTGCGGCGCTTGTCGAGTACTGCAACCTCGACACCAACACGCGGTGGGCGAACGTCCGGCGCGAAAACGGTTCAGCGGCACCCCATGCCGTGAAGATGTGGTGCCTCGGCAACGAGATGGACGGGCCCTGGCAGGCGGGCCATATTCCGGCCGACCAGTACGCGCTGAAAGCACGTAACGCCGCACGGCTCATGCGCGGCATCGACGCCTCGATCGAGCTGGTGGCAGCCGGATCGTCGGGACGGCAAATGCCCACCTACCTCGAATGGGACCGCACGGTGCTTGAAACCTGCTGGGACGATATCGAGTTCATCTCGGCCCACCGTTACTCGCACAACCGCGACAACGACACCCCCGGATTTCTCGCTGAAGGCACGGTGATCGACTCGGTCCTCGACGACTACGCCGGCCTCATCGCCTACGTCAAAGGCGTGAAGCAGAGCAGGCACGACGTCTACGTTTCTTTCGACGAATGGAACGTCTGGTACCGGGAGCGCGATGGCAAGAACCGGGACGGCGACTGGCAGGTAGGGCCCACGCAGGTTGAGGAGGTATACAACCTCGAGGACGCGCTGGTGTGCGCCCAGTACCTCAATGCATTCATACGCCGCGCCGACCTGGTGAAGGTAGCGTGCCTGGCCCAGGTAGTGAACGTCATTGCGGCCGTGCTGACCAGTCCGACCGGCGTCCTCAAGCAGAGCATCTACTACCCGTCGGCCCTCTACGCCGGGTACGCAAAAGGCCTGTCGCTGACGCCAGTCGTCGAAAGTCCGCTCTACGACGCGAGCGACCGTAGCGAAGTGCCCTACGTCGATGCGTCCGCAAGCTTCGACGAGGCAACCGGCAACCTTTCGCTGTTCCTGGTCAACCGGTCGGTCGACGAAGATGTGTCAATGAGGATCGTGCTCGACGACCGCAGCGTTACCGGGCCTGGGACCGTTCACATCGTGACGGGCGACGACCCGAAACTCGCCAACACCTGGGACCAGCCGAACAATGTTGCGCCAAGTGAAGGAAAGGCCGAAACGAATGACACCGGCGGCCTGACCGTCACCGTTCCAAAGCTCGGCATGGCCGTGGTGGCCGACGTGACGACAATGGCCCGCTAATCGCTGTCGTAAACGTGTACGGCGCGTCGCCAGTCAGTCAAACACACATGTTTTCAGCGAACGTTTTGTCCGACTCGTGCCACCTCCCGAACGCCTCCACCGCGCCGGGCTGGCGTCGACGCCGGGCCGAACGGACGCGATACCATGCACCCATGGTCAGGTTAATGAGGCTGCCGGCCGTAACTTTCTGCGTGATCGCCATTGCTATCACTGCAGTATCGGCCTGTACCTCAGCACAGGGTCCTGACACAACGGTTGCCGAACTTTACATTGCAGCGCGGGCACACATGGTAGAAAACGATATCTCGGACCGGGGGATCGACAATCCCCGGGTGCTTGCGGCCATGGGGGCGGTGTCCCGTGAAGAATTCGTTCCCGAGGGCTATCGCAGCCAGGCCTACAGTGACAACCCCCTGCCAATTGGCGAGGGACAGACGATTTCACAGCCATACGTCGTAGCCCTGATGACCGGGCTGCTGGACGTGAAACCGGGCGACAGAATCCTGGAAGTAGGCACGGGCTCCGGTTACCAGGCAGCGATCCTTGCCGAAACTGGCGCGGAAGTTTACTCGGTCGAGATCATTCCAGAACTCGCAGAACGCGCACGCAACGCTCTCGAACGCACGGGCTACACAGTCCATACACGGGTTGGCGACGGCTACTTTGGCTGGGAGGAGCATGCTCCCTATGACGGCATAATCGTCACCGCCGCCCCCGACCACGTTCCGGCCCCGCTACGAAGCCAGCTAAGTCCGCAGGGCAAAATGGTAATACCCGTCGGCCCACCCGGTGGAATCCAGTCTTTGTGGCTCATCGAGCAGCGTGATGGCCGGTGGGTGTCGTTGAACCAGGGAGAGGTGCGGTTCGTGCCGTTCGTTCGCGAGCAGTGACGCCGGGACGTATGCCCAGCCGGAGCAGCGCCCAGGCAATTGCATACGCGGCAGCCGCGGCGAGCATGACGGCGGAATAGCCGCCCTCCAGTGCGATGAGCGCGGCGAGTATCGAGCCCATCACCGAGGCGTACCCGTTGACTCCCCACAGCCACGGCACCAGCCCGTGCCCCGCGACTTCAACGGCGCGAATCCCCGCCGGGAACGGGATCCCCATGAGCAGGCCGATCGGCGCGATCGACACCACCGCCACCACAACGCGGGCGGCCAGCGGGAGCCCCAGTACAAGATCCATCGGAGGCAGAAATCCGAGCCCGTACACCACCGCGAGAAACGCCAGGACAAGCGGAGACCAGTTTCGCAGCCGTCCAAGCCGACCCGACAAAATGCTCCCAAGCCCCGAAAACACAAGGACCGCGAACAGGACGATCCCGAACGAATAAGTCGGATAGTCGAGGAGCAGTATGAACCGTTGCATCAGTGGTAGTTCAATCCAGAGAAACGCCAGCCCCAGCATGAAAAAGTAGCCCAGCGAAGCCGGGTGGAGCACCCGGCCCCGACCATCGGGATGCGCGGCCGGGGTCGTTTTCACGAAGGCAAGCGGGAGAAGGATGAGCACGCACGACACCACGATGGACACTCCGAGGAACAACAGGACGACGAGGAAACCTGCACCACCAAAGGGATCGAAAGTCTTCCCGATCTGGTCTACAGCATCGGGAAGCTGCCGCCACCTGAAAAAGTGGAAGAAGAACGGCCGGTCATCACCGAGGGGCTTCACATTGAACTGTGTGCCTGCATAAAAGTCGTCTCGCCGCGCCTCGTCCAGCAGTTCTGTGATTCCCCGGAAGTAGATCTCAACGGGCAGGACGAAGTACTGGTTCAACTCGTTTGGGCTGATACCCGGGAGGTAAGACAGGTCCATCTGCCGGGTGCGGGCGAAAGTCCGGAGGGCGTCCAGGTCCCGACCTTCGAACTCTTCGGTCCGAGCGAAAACTGTCAGCGTCTGCAATGTGCGCAACGCGGCAATCGCCCGTTCGGCGCTGACGTCCGGCCGATCGCTGAGGACCTCGACGACGGTGGCGACCATGCGCATCTCCTCACTCGGCGGGACCTGCACCCAGCGCGTCGCGGCAAGGAGCCCATCGGGCGACATGTGGTCGAAATACGCGCTGAACGCATCGCTCGTGTAGACGTGGTTCTCGCTCAGGCTGAACGCGCCCGCACGGACCGGTCGGAACGAATCCGCCAGCGAGACGATCACAAGGTCGAACTTCCTATCCGATCGGTCCAGGTAACTGCGGGGATTGCCTGCCAGCACTTCGAGAATTCCTGCGTCAATCTCAGGGCGGAATTGATCGCGCAACAGGTCCGCCACGATCGGGTTACCGGAAAGTGCGGTGATCGATCGGGCCCCGTGGTGAAGCGCCGTGAGGATGTCCAGTCCGCCGCCGGGCTCCACGACTAACACGTCGGGCGCAGAAACGATTTCGAACGCTGCGGCAACCGGTAAATACGCGGAGAACTCCGCTTCTTCCTTCGTTGACCGGCTTATGGTCGTCGCGTTGTCGGCGTCCACCGTCACGGCCCGCTGCGGGGGGATCGCTCCCGCGTAACTGAAGCTCAAACCCGGGGCCTGGTGCAGCGACCCGGATTCCACCACGTCGATACGGGAGAAGGCGTTCCGTTTAGTCACCTCAAGCTGCACACCCTCCTGCAGCAGCAACTGCGGGAGCGCCTTGTATGGAGAGACATCCAGCGTCACCGCGAGCGGGACAAGAACTCCGCTGACCACCAGTACGGCGACACCCGCACCAGCAACGGCGATGTTCGCCGTGGTCCTCCTGTAAATGAGCATCACAAGCGCAAACGCCCCCAGCACGGCAACTGCGAGGAGCGCGCCATTCGGTCCGGTGGACGACGGTCCTCCCAGTGCAAACAAAGAGCCCGCACCTGCGCCCACCAGGCTGCTCCCGTAGATTCGGTCTACCCTGGCAGGATCGGCGACGAGCGCGCCACCGAGGACGAGTCCTGCGAAAAAGAACGGCACTATCTGGACCACGTAAAAGGCCGTCATCCATCCGATCATCTCCCGGTCCACGATCAGCCGGTAGCTGTCGAACGGAATGGTGTTCATGGCCCAGTAGGCACCCAGGGCGGCCAGCGTGAACAGGAAGGCCGACAGCGGCAGCAGGATGCGCGTTCTCCGCAGCAAATACTCCCTGCCGGCAAACAGGATGGTGCCGCTTGCGCCGAACCCCAGGAGCCCGAGGCTCACAGCAAGGAAAGCGAAGTGGTAGCCCTGGGCGACCGAGTAAACGCGGGTCAGTGTTAGCTCGAAGAGCAACACCGCCGCCGAGACTGCGCCAATTCCCAGGTAACGCATTCGATCGATCACTTCGCTGCGGGTGAAGATTGCACCAAACTGTAGCAGCCCCGAGTTGCATACAAATGTGGTGCCACAGTGATATCGGGCAGACAGTCGATCAGCGCCGCGGCGTGTAAGGTACCTGCTCCGGCGCGCTTCACCCCAAAAATGCAGGTTGCAGACCTCCAGTGCGCGGGTTCCGGTCGCACTTGCCGGGGGTCTTCGATT
>JASLNQ010000082.1 GCA_030745955.1 Dehalococcoidia bacterium
GTCGGCCGTGCGGGCTGATCCCACCGGGTTCGCCAGCCGACAGCGTCCTCAGCATCGTCTATTTCCAAACTCGGTGTGTTGACCGTCTTATTCGTGAATGCTAGTTTCCGCTAAGCACGTCGAACGACAGTTTCCTCACCCGCCCCAACAAGGATCACGCCATGCCTTCGCTGCAGAGCCTGCTGGACCAGGTTGAACTGGCCACCAATGAGATTGTTGAACTCGAACAGGCCCTGGTCCGGATCCCGTCTGTGAATACCGGGTTCATGCCAACGGGCGGCGAAACCGCCGTGGCCGAATTCACTAAAAACTGGCTTGGCAACGAAGGTCTCGACTCCGAGATCCTCGCCCGTGACCCCGACCGCGGAAACATCATCTCGGTCTACCCGGGTGGTGACGACGACACCCGGTTGATGCTGATGTCGCACACCGACGTCGTCCCCGTTGAAGATGAAACTAAATGGGAATGGGAGCCGTTCGCCGCTGAAATTTCGGGTGGCCGCGTCTACGGCCGTGGCGCATCCGACTGCAAGGCCCTGCTGACATGCCAGCTTATGGCGATGGCGATGATGAAACGGGCAGGCGTCCGATTGGATCACGGTCTGCGCCTTGTCAGCGGTGCTGATGAAGAGCACGGTGGACGCTGGGGATTTGGCTGGCTTGCGGACAACCACCCGGAGTCGCTCAAATCCCAGTTCGCCGTGAATGAGGGTGGCGGGACCCCGGTCGAAATTGGCAACACGCTCACGTACCTGCTCGGAACGGGCGAAAAGGGCCGGATGGAACTTCACATCACACTGCGGGGCGAAAGTGCGCACGCGTCAGTGCCATGGACCGGCGTGAACGCCAGCTACCGCCTTTCTCGTGCGCTCGCCGCCATCGAGGGCTACCGCCCCGAACTCGATACTTCGCTCGACATCTTCAACCATGTCGGAAAGTTCGGTGTCGAGGAGAAACCCTCGCCGATGAACATCGACCGGCTGGTTGCCGAGTTGAACGAAACCTCGCCTCGGCTGGGGTCGCTGATGCGGGCGCTCTCCCGAATGGTCCTCACCCCGACGATGGTCTCGGGGGGCATCAAGTCGAACAGTGTACCCGAAGAGATAAAGCTGACCTGTGATATCCGTACGCTACCGTTCCAGGACGAAGCCTACGTGCGACGCCAGCTCGACCAGGCATTCGAGGGAATCGACGGCCTCGAATACGACATCGACTACATGTCGGTGCCCAATGCGTCGGAGTTCGAGACCGAGCTGACCGAATCGATCAAGAAAGCCCAGGCCGCGGCGGTTGGGCGAGACGATATCCAGTGGATTCCGGCGATTAGCAACGGGTTCACCGATTCACGGTTCACCCGGAACCTCGGGATCATCACATACGGTTTCTCCGGTTCCCATCCGGACGACGACCCGATGCTCTCGCGGGCACACGGCACCAACGAATCGGTCGGAATAGCGTCACTCATCAGCGGCACCCGCAGCATGCTGGCGATCGCCTACGATCTGTGTGGTGCGCGGTAAACAGGGAACTCGCGCCGCTGCCTACCGCTGCTTACCGATTTCGCTTTCAACGGCGTGACCACTCCGCAGCTATCGGGACATAAAATGGTTGCCGTCATCGAAACACCCACGTCCGGCGCACGTCCAGCTCTTACGGGAGTACGGGAAAATAATGTCCAGCAACTCAACTCCAAACGTACTGTTCATCATGGCCGACCAGATGAAAGCCTCGATCCTGAAGATGTACTCAGAAATCGGAATCGAGGTGCCAGCACTCGAACGCCTGGCCGGCGAGGGAGTCAGGTTCGAGCACGCAATAACCCCACACCCGCTCTGCGTCCCCGCCAGGACGTCGGTAATGACCGGCCGGTACCCGCACTCGACCGGCTGCCGAAGGAACGAAACCCTGATGCCGGCGAACGAGCAGCATGCGTTTCGTATCTGGAAGGACAACAGTTTCGTAACCGGCCTGATCGGCAAAAACCACTGCTTTATTGAGCCTGATGACCTGGCACTTTTCGATGTGCGCTGCGAGGTTTCGCACCAGGGCCTGCCAAAAGGTACCTATGCCGGTGAAAATGTTGGAAACACCGGCATGGAGTGGCTGGTTCCCGAATCGGAGATCGACGCTGCGCACAAGGACCGGACGAAACTCAGGGAGAATGCTCAGAGTTCGCGTATTGCGTACAGGGTGTCAGATAACCCCGAGGAGTACTTCGGGACTGCGGTGATCGCTGCCCAGACGGAAGAATTCCTCGACCGTTACTCACGTGGTGAATTCCCCCAGGGTTCGCAACCGAAAGGCGAATCCGGCCTCGATCCCTTCGCCCTCTGGGTCTCGTTCCCCGACCCGCACGAACCGTTCGAGGCCCCACGCCGCTATACCGACATGTTCCCGCCAGGAGAGGTGGTCATGCCGCCGCAACGTACCGACGAGTACACGGACGGCACGTCGCCCGAGCGCAACCGTGTGCTGGCAAGGATGATGCGGCAGACTGACGATCTCGACGAGCACCGTCGCGGGGTGGTCAGCGTCTACCAGGCGATGACGAGGTTCGTCGACGACGCCATTTCGAGAATTCTCGACAAGCTCGACGAGCTGGGTCTGCGCGAGAACACGATCGTTGTTTTCACAGCCGATCACGGCGATTTCATGGGCGAGCATGGCATGGCGGTGAAGGGCGGTGTGTTCTACGACTGTCTTGTCCGGGTTCCGATGATCGTTTCCTGGCCGGGTGGTGGCGTGCCGCAGGGTGTGGTCGACAGTTCTATGACAAGCACACTGGATATTCTCCCGACGCTACTTGAGCTGCAAGGACTGGCATCGTTCGATGAAATCGGGGCAGGTTGGACCCGTGCAGGAACCGGGCACGCAGAAGGCAGATCGGCAGTACTGGACGAATCCCAAACCCGCTACATGCAGGGACGTCCGCTTCCCACGGTTACTCCGGCTAACCCTCGCGCCGCCGCTTTCTCCGAGTACGGCACGGGCGGCCCACCGGTAACGCTGGAACTACTTGATGGACTTGAAGAGCCGTTCGGCTACAAGACCATTATCGACACCTTGTGGGCACGGGAAGCCGAAGGCCGCCGCAAGATGGTGAGGACCCGCGAGTGGAAATATGTGACTGATCCGATGGCGCGGGGCGCGACGCTGACATCGGGGTCCGATGGAGGGCCGGGAGATGTCGACGAACTTTACGACCTCACCCGGGATCCGTGGGAGTTGAAAAACGTCGCACACCTGCCCGAGAACGCCGGGGTAGTTTCCGAGATGCGCTCTCTGCTTGCGGGGTGGATGATCGACACCGAGGACCCGAGTCCTGTCGAGATACCCGATACGGTTGGCCGTGCAGCTCCACGGTGATCGCACTCCCGCGCTGCACTGAATTCCGGTACGCTTTTACGGTTAAATTCAAGGATTCCCGCAACGGGTACGCGCGCTCTGAGCGCCAGAGGTCAGATTTGATGAATCGATTCCGAACTTTCTCCAGGATGCAGGTCCTGGCAATTGCTGCACTGCTGGTAGCGCTCGTTGCGGTCGCCTGCGGTTCCGACGATTCGTCGGTCGTCTCAAGTGGCGGTGGTGGTGACGACGAGAATCCGAAAGTCATACGGATGATCGAATCGACGAAGATCTTTACCGCGGACGATATGAAAGCGATTGGCTGGAAGTCACAGAGGGACTTCGTGCTGGAGTACCCGGGAACTACCGCAGCCGAATGGGGATTTCTGAACACTAAGGAAGTCGGCGTCCTCATCTACGCAAGCGCGGACGACGCGAAGACGCTCGGTGTTACCGCCGCAGACGCCCAGACTTACCGCAGGCCAGAAGATGGACACGCGTCCGATGAAGGCGTCGATCGGATCTCGTGTCGCCATGCGCAGGGGCAGTCGGCTGTGAAGGCAAATACCGGTATCCCGTCCAAGTCCTTCTCAGCCTCTTACCTCGATCCTGAAATCGGCGAGGTCGACGATATCGCAGGCGTAACTTGCCCGAACCGTTTCCCGACATACAACGATTACGTCGTGATCGGAAACATGGTCGTGATGTGCGAGGGTGACGGTCGTAACTTGCTTGAGCCGTCCACCAACTGCAAAGACCTGGAGAAGTGGCTGACGAAGTAGTCGGCCTGGTCAGGTACTAATCGGGTAAGAAATCGGCTAAAACCGGAAGTAAATAAACTCGGTCGATACATCGGCCCGTAACAACAGGATCCCGATAAATGACGTGAGTGTGAGTGCGGTTACAGCGACCGTCCAGCTCACGTCAACTCGCGTCCAGGGCCTGGCGAACCGGGGCAGATCGACCAGTCCGTGCAGCCACAGAGGCAGCGAGTAGAGCAGGGCGGTGGCGCCGAGTGTCGCCGCAAGCCGGACGTCGTGGCTCTCCCCGAACATGTTCTCCCCGATAAACGCGAGATCGGCCTCCCGGAACAGCGCCCAGCCTGCCCATATCAATACAGCGGCAAGCAGCGCGCTCAAAGGTTTGACTGCCACGCGCACATTTGAACTGATGTTCAGCAGCCGGGCACCCCGCCACAGCAGGATCAAGCCGGCGTGGAACAACCCCCAGGCCACGAAGTTCCAGGCGGCACCGTGCCACAAACCCCCGAGCACGAACACGATCACGATGTTGAAAACGGTTCTGCGGCCACCAAGCCGGTTGCCACCGAGTGGAATGTAGACGTAGTCGCGCAGCCACGTTGACAGCGTGATATGCCAGCGTCGCCAGAAATCTGTGGGCGACGACGCCAGCCATGGGTGCCGGAAGTTGAGCGATAGATCTATTCCCAGCAAACGTGCCGATCCGCGCGCTATATCGGTGTACCCGGAGAAGTCGGCAAAAATCTGAATCCCAAAGGCGAACACGCCGACCCACAGCATGGCCGCACCCGGCTGCGCAGTCGAAAAGATGTTGTCGACGATCTGCCCAACGTTGTCGGCGATGACCAGTTTTTTGAATAAACCCCACACCAGCAAAGACAGGCCCGAGGCGGTCCGCTCGGGGTCGAACCGGCGTGGTCGTTCGAACTGGGGCAGCAGGTTTGCAGCCCGTTCGATCGGACCCGCGACCAATTGCGGAAAGAAGCCGATGAACAGGGCGGTGTCGATGAAATCCCGACGGGCGTGGGTGCGTTCCATAAACACATCGATCACGTATCCCAGCGACTGGAACGTGTAGAACGAAATACCGACCGGCAGGATGATCTGCAGTGTCGAGTCGAAGCTGGCCAGCCCAACCGTATCCAGCGCAGAAGCGAAGTTATCGACGAAGAAGCTGGCGTACTTGAAAAAACCAAGGGCCCCCAGCGAAACCACCACAGCCAGCACCAGGTATCGCCGGGCGTTTTCCCGATCGCCCGCAATAGCGCGCGCTGCCCCGTAGTTCACGATCGTGTAGCCACCGAGTAGCAACGCCATCCTGGGATCGACCCACGCGTAAAACACGTAGCTGGCGGTCAACAGCAGCACGTTTTGCCCACGCCGCGGCAACCACCAGTAAGCGCCAAAGACCACCGCCAACAGCACCGCGTATTCGAACGACTGAAGCGTCACGGGCCTGCACCCCCGCCCGAGAGCAGCCACTCTCCGAAAAACTCGGTGTAATGGGTGCGGAACCGGTGCTTCAGGTGATACCCGTCGTAGTACATCCCGGCGTCGATCCCGGGGTGCCCGGTCATGTCGATGTACCGGGTGCCACTTGCCACCAGGTAGCTCGCCAGATCATCTGAGTACTCGGCCAAATTGTCCGGCTCGTTTGGCACACCGTTGTCCTTTGGCCGGGCCGAAACTCGAACGACGACGAGGTCGATTGCCAGTTCCCGGGCCTGCTCCACCAGCTGGGGGAGGAAAGAGTTCTCGACCGCCGCCGCAAACGCCCCGTGAAACTTCGGTTGCTGGATGTTCCGGTCCTGGTCCCGCCGGTTGGCGAACGCAAACACCCGGTCTGCCTCCACACTGGCTTCGTCCCGGTCCATCCCGGTGATGAACGCACCGGCCGACTCCACGGGACCGCGACTGGACGGAGACGATTCGGCGAGCGGATAGATTGCAGAAAACGCTCGCCCGATCCTGCCACCAACGCCACTCGCTCTCTCCAGTTCCGCCTCCTTCACACCTGCATCAGTGTGGGAAAGACGCTCAAGGAGAGACCGGTCGGAGGCTCCTGTGAACGAAATCGGCCGCGTGATCAGGTCGTCGTGAAAGAATACGAACACGGTCCGGGGTCGATGTGATCCACCACCGATTACGTTCTTGAGCTGGAGGTACCAGATACCCGGCCCCGTGCCAACGACCGCAAGCGAAGCGGTCCGCAAGCCGGTGAGACCGGCAAGGTGTTCGGGATCAATTCGTGTATCGAGAAGCGAGTTCCCGAGGAACACGATCTCCGGTGCGGCCGCTTCGAACTGGTCGACCGCCGACCGGTCAAACGGTTCTACGTCACGCCCACGACCGAGGAACGCCGGTACCACAAGCACGACAACCAGCATCGCGGCCAGCAGCAGCAGTGCGCGGCGTCTTCCGCGTCTTGGGGAGTTCGTCCCGGGCTCGTCTGCGAAATTACGGTCGGGTGCGGGCATCATGTGGCGAAAGTGTATTACCTTGTGGTCGTGCATCCTACGTGCATCAAATGGGTGTGTAGATTTTTCAGCAATTCGATATCGCAACACTTAGAGGTCGCCATGCCACTTTCAATCTCCTGCCGCGCAATGGGCTCGCCAACCTGCGACGCTGTGATCACCGGAAGTACCATCGAGGAAATTCTCGAGGGAATTGTCGATCACGAAGTCGAGGTTCACGGAGCGTCACGTGAGGAACTCCTGACCGAAGAAATGCAGAATCGGTTCAGGTCGGCCATTCTCCAGGCCGGACGCCCGGCAGACACAAGAAGTCAATCGTTCGATACCTGATCCGCTCATCCCCGTCGTTTCCGTCCGGTTCGTGGGCTAAACTCACGCCCGAACCGATTGTCCTTCCAGGGCAATAAACATAAACGCGAAAGGAACGGACGACTTGAAAGCGAATCCACTGAAAGCAGGTGTCGAGCGCGGTGAACTTCAGATCGGCACATGGGTCAACATGTTGCGCAACCCGGCGTCGCTGGCCATGTTCAAGCAGGCCGGACTCGATTTCGTGCGCCTCGACATGGAACATTCTGCACCGTCGATCGAAACCGTCGCAGACTTCGCGGCAATGGGCAGGGCGCTCGACATGCCGGTGATGGTCCGTCCACCCGAGGCCAACCGTGAGTGGATCACCCGCCTGCTTGATGTCGGCATCTACAACCTGCACTGTCCGCAGGTCGACACGGCCGAGCATGCAGCAGAAATCGTGGCCGCCTCTCGCTACACCCCCCGCGGCTCTCGGGGCATGAGCGGTGCAAGCCCCGGCAACGACTTCGCCGTGTCGATGCCGGTGATGGACCGCCTGAAATTCACCAACGACCAGGTATTCATCACCGTGATGTTCGAGTCGGCCCAGGCCTTCGAGCAGCTCGATGAAATCGCTTCGATGGACGGAGTCGATGCGCTGACACTCGGGCCGCAGGACCTCGCACAGGACCTCGGTGTCTTCGGCACTCCCGACCAGGACCGGGTGCTGGACGAAAAGCGCACCCAGATCGTCGAGGCCGCGAACAAGTACGGCAAGACCTGCGCCATGCTGGTTGGTTCGGCCGCACAGGCGCGACAGTGGCGCGACGTGGGGGTTCTGCTGGTGAACTACTCGACCGAGGTGAATGTGTTGATGGATGGGTACCGGTCGGCGCTGGCGGAAATCAGGAGCCAGTAATCGCCGGCTTTTACAGGGGGTTGACCCGCGCCGGCGACACGGTCAGGTTCTGGAGCCCGCTGAACGAGATGTTCAACCGGACCGTGATCTCGTTCGTTGCCGGGTTGATGGCCTCGATGACCCCGTGCGCGATCGCACTACCGCCGAAATCGGCGTTCTCAACATGTAATCCCAGGAGATTTACGGAGACTTTTTGATTAACCACGAGGTTGCTCACCGCGCAATCCCTGTAATCCAATTAGTTCGAAGTGGCAGCAGCATACGGTATCTGCAGAGCGCCCGGGCAGGGGCGTACCCACCGTCACGCCAGCGCCCAGGCAGTTATACGCCACGCGCTACCCGGAGGCTACTCCGGAATAACATCGAGCAGGTGGTCAAAAAAGTAATTGAGTCCGAGCCAGGTGCCCACCGCGACGAATAACAGGAACACCACGAGGGCAACCAACCGTTTGGTTACGATCGGCGTCGGTTGATCCTCGGACTCGTCCGCCGCTTCGATCTTGTTCAGTCGCTCCTCGATAGAGAAGAGCTTTTGCAGAATCAGGTTGGCTCTGTTGACATCATATGTACATGTCCTGGAGTCATCTGTGTGCGATGTAAAGGGCTATCGGCTTTCTGAAGA
>JASLNQ010000083.1:0-8112 GCA_030745955.1 Dehalococcoidia bacterium
CAGCCCGTGCCGCCCGCAGGCCAGCTTCCCGGCTGACTGACGATCCCGCTTTCTCGGCGGCGATCAGCGTTTCGAACGAGTTTGCCAGGTCGGCCTGTGCCAGTCGCTCGCGAAAACCGAGCGTCCTGCCAGAAGGGTTAAACGCCTTCATCGACGATTCCCAGCCCCGCGACGCGTCGACAAGGCCGGCCAGCCCGATAGCGCCCGTGAACGAGAGCGGGAACCCGTCACGCGCCAGCCCCAGCGCCGACTCCACGACCTCGGCAAAACTCTTCGTGCCCCACATTTCGAGCGCAGTGAGCCAGGCCCCGGCCGCGGCTGGCACGACCAACCGTGCAACCCCGATCGGGATCTCACCGTTGTGGCGGGTCTTGAAGTAGTCGACACTGGCCTTCATCGGCCACGGACCGACTCCGTTCAGCGAAACGACCCTGTCTTCCTCGGCCAGGTAAACCATGATCGGGGCCACGCCCCCGAAGTTACACATCTCGGGCAGCAGCACATTCAGGCAAATCCCGGCGGCGACACCAGCATCGATTGCGTTACCCCCGCTCTCAAGAACTCGCATCCCGGCTGCGGAAGCCAGGTAGTGCCCCGAAGAGACGGCGTGTGTTGTGCCCATCACTGGCGGTCGGGACGACCCTGTGCGTGTTGCAACCATGGTTTAGCCTTTCCATGTTCAATATCGGCAGACTACTCGCAGATTCGCCGCAATATACCTGACCGGCCCGCCAGCCGTCTCGAATCGTGATGCGCGCCCACTAACGCCGCCAGCCCACGCACCCCCTACCAGCCCTAACCGGGTCACTCGTCACCGCGAACCAGCCCGGTGTTACCGATCCCCCAAAACCCCGTTAGCGCCGCACTTCACACCCGCGGCGGTATAGTGTCGGTCGTACACCGTATTCGAATCGACCGGCGTCCGTGATCCCGGGAATCCAAAAGCGTCCGGAGCCCCAAAACCCCAAAACCCAGGAAAAGGTGAACCATGCCCGACCAGATACGCCTCGGAATCATCGGCGCCAGCCCGACCGTCGGCTGGGCGCACCGTGCCCACCTCCCCGCCGTCCCGGCAGTTGCAGGCTTCGAGCTGACCGCCGCCTGCACGACCCGCATGGAAACCGCCAACGAATCGGCCCGCCAGTACGGCGCAAGAATGGCCTTCGACGACTACCACAAGATGCTCAAACACCCCGAGATCGACGCCGTCGCAGTCGTCCTGCGGGTCCCCACCCACTACGACATCACGAAAGATGCGATCAACGCCGGCAAGCACGTCTTCACGGAGTGGCCGCTGGGCCGCACGACCGAGGAAGCCAGGGAACTCGCCGCGCTGGCGCACGAGAAAGGTGTGCGGACCATCGTCGGCCTCCAGTCGCGTGCCGCCCCTGCCGTGATGCACATGAAAGAACTCGTCGACGCGGGCTACGTCGGTGAAATCCTGTCGTGCTCACTGCGCCAGATCGGCTCGGGCGTCCTGACCCGCGACTCCGGCCGCACATGGCAGCGCGAGGTCCAACTCGGTGCCAACACCCTGACCATCTCGGCCGGCCACGCCATCGACGCTTTGCGTTTCGTGGTGGGCGATTTTGCCCGCGTGTCGGCGAAAATCACGACACAGGTCCCGCAGTGGCACGAGACCGATACCGACGTGATGGTCGATGTCACATCGCCTGACACGATTCTTGTCAATGGCACGCTCGAAAGCGGCGCCATCGCGTCGGTCCATGTCGCAAGCATTCCGTGGGCCGGCAACGGGCTGACAATGGAGGTATTCGGGCGCAACGGAACGCTGAAGGCCACCTCTGGAGGATCGACGAACGTCGGTTCGGTGAAGCTCGAGGGCGCACAGGGGTCCAACGACCTCGCCGAAATCGACATCCCGTCCCACCACACCTATGTCAGCGAGGAGATGCCGAAAGGCCCGCCGTTCAACGTGGGACAGATGTACGACCAGTTCGGCAAGGGCATCCAGGGCGAAGGCGGCAGCTACCCGGACTTCGACACCGCGGTCGAACTCCACGTGCTGATCGACGCCATCCGCCAGTCCTCCGACGAAGGCAAGGAGATCGAAGTGGGGGCTGGCTAGGGCGACGATTATCTGCGTCCCAAACCCACTGTCATCCCGGACTCGATCCGGGATCAGTCGCCAATACGCGATAGCTCAACAGATCAGCCAATCCCGGTCCATCATCCACAGTGCGCGTGCTTGAAAGCTTCTGGTTGGTCGACCGGCGGCGGGTACGACCCCACCCCGGATCCCTCCGCAGGGGTCGGGAAATCGGGTAATCGCGGGATTGACCCGTCCCAAACCCACTGTCATCCCGGACTCGATCCGGGATCGCCAATCAAAACGCTAAAGCCCGACGAATCAACCAACCCCAACCCTGCCTTTACCACCAGGCATCACCCATCGCACTGACACCCCCTCCCACGCAGCTTCCTCACAGTTTCAACCGCCGCGCAAATTGACACCATGCCACCGCCTGAATAGAGTTCCGATCAATTCAAACTCAGCACTCTGGAGGCCGGTGCCCCATGGCAATGCGCAAGATAATTAACGACCCCTCGCTCGTCGAAGACCAGACAGTCGCGGGCATACTCGCAGCCTTCCCCGGCTACGTGAAAACCGTCGAAGGCAGTACCCGTGCGCTGGTCAGGGCCGACGCACCATTCGCAGGCAAAGTCGGCATCGCCACCGGCGGCGGCTCGGGCCACCTGCCTCTGTTCCTGGGCTACGTGGGCCAGGGACTCGCCACCGGCTGCTGCGTAGGCAACGTCTTCTCCTCACCCTCGTCCGACGACATGCTCGATGTGACAAAGGCGATCGATGGCGGGGCCGGCGTGCTCTACCTGTACGGCAACTACTCCGGCGACACGATGAACTTCGACATGGCCTCTGAGATGGCCGACATGGAAGGCATCGCAGTGAAGACCACCCTCGGCCGTGACGATGTGACATCGGCCCCCATCGCCGAGATCGAGCGCCGCCGCGGCGTTGCCGGCATCGTTTTCGGCTTCAAGATCGCCGGGGCCGCAGCCGAAGAGGGACGCGACCTTGATGGCGTGCATGCCGCCGCCGAGAAGGCCGTGTTCAACACCCGCAGCATGGGAGTCGCCCTGTCAGGCACGACAATCCCTGCGGCCGGGACCCCCGGCTTCGAGGTAAAAGAGGGCGAGATGGAGCTCGGTATGGGTATTCATGGCGAGCCGGGCGTGGAGATCGGCCCGCTGCTGACCGCCGATGAGATCGCAGGGCAAATGCTCGACCGCATCCTGCCCGACCTGCCTTTCTCCTCAGGCGACATCGCGGCCGTGCTGGTGAACAGCCTGGGCGCAACCGCACCCGAAGAGCTCTACATCCTCTACAACAAGGCCTCGCAGATCCTCGACGATCGCGGCATCAAGGTGCACCGCGCCTTCATCGGCGAGTACGCGACATCCATGGAAATGTCGGGGGCTTCCATCAGCGTGTGCAAGCTCGACGACGAAATGACGAAGCTGCTCGACGCCCCGGCGCACTCGCCACTCCTCATGCAACAGCTCGGGAGCTAGGTAACAAGGACTCAACCCCCGCCGGCCACACGGTCCGGCGGGACGGGGCGCTTTGCGGCGCGAACGCACTTACACGCCAACAGTCAACTTTCGCAGGTGACCATGACAGACGAAGTCCTCAGCATTCTCAAGACAATCGCAGACGAAGTTGTGCCGCAGTCGGAAACCCTCCGCGACCTGGACGCAAAGATCGGCGACGGCGACCTCGGGATCACCATCACGCGGGGCATGGAAGCGGTAGTGGCCGGGTTGAAAGACCTCGAAGGGACACCGGTGAGCAACCAGCTCGGCAGGTCGGGCATGGGGTTCAACCGTGCGGCCGCCTCGACGTTCGGTGCGCTGTTCGCCACGGCGATGATGCGCGGCGGCGCGGCGGTCAAGGACCGTGAAGACGTCGGTGCGGGAGATGTGGTCGCAATCGGGCGGGCCGCACTGCAGGGGTTGATGGACCGCGGGAAGGCCAACATCGGCGACAAAACGCTGCTCGACGCGCTCGCCCCGGCCATCGACGCGTTTGACGAAGCACACACGGCCGGCAGATCACTGTTAGAAGCTACCGATGCCGCGGTTGCGGCGTGCGAGGCAGGGACGACCGCGACTATCGAGATGCAGTCGAGGGTGTCCCGCGCGGGCTGGCTTGGCGAGCGGTCCATCGGCGTGCAAGATCCCGGCGCCACCGCGGTCCTGTTCATGCTCCAGGCCACCCAGAACTGGGTCCACGCCAACACCTAGCCGATCTTCTCCCCACAGCAAAGACTCCACCCTCGTCCCGACCCCTGCGGAGGGACCATCAGCCAACGCGCAAAAACCCCGCAATTCAGCCGACACCAACCTTGCCATCACCCACCAGCACTCTCACCTAAAAAAAACCTAAAACACCGCAACCGGGTTCGCCGGTGAACCCGTCCCGCCGACCACCACCAGCGGGTTGACCGTCAGCATGAACTCGTACCGCCCCTCCTCTGCGCACACCGCGGCCAGCGGTTCGAGCAGTGCGTTGTCCACCAGCGAAACGCCATACGCAAAGATCACACCGTGGACCGGCCAGGGCACGTTGTACTCGTTCGGCGCCGCATCCATCATGTCCCACACCACCAGCGATATATCGTTATCGCGGATGAACGGCAGGCACGATGCATGCAGGCCCGGCCGTTCGGCCCCGCGCGTCCAGACGCCGCCGTTCGCAGCCGCAAACTTCTCCCGGCCGCTGTAAACGCACACCGCATCGCCCGGCTCGATCTCGACTCCCTGCGCCGCAGCGATCTCCTCCAGCTCCCAGCCGTGCACCGGTGTCTCCAGTGTCACGTGCGACACGCCACGGTGCTTCGGCACATCGAGTAGCACGCCCCGTGTCAGTATCCCGTCCGACCACTCGTCGACTGTCCCGTACTGGACACCGTCGAAAGTTATGTTTTCTTCGGGATCGCGACCGTCCCATCCGCCGTTCTCGTCCCACACGTGGCACAACGCGTCGATATGGGTTGTCGACGTCCCGTGGTAGGCGATGCCGTAATAATCGGTCGCCGCGCCCCCACCGGGCGGCCGGTCACCCTTCATCAGGAACTTCACCGCAGGCCGCGGGTTCTCGTCAGAGGGGTCGACCGGAAAGGGCCTGCTCAGCGACACGGCGCGACCCGTCTTTACGAGCGCCGCAGCCCCCCGGCGTTTCGCATCATCGATCAGGTTCATCGCGCCTGCCGCACCCCGGTCGCCCCAGCGGCCCCAGTTCCGGCGGTCCCGAAGGTAGGAATCTACATCTGTGCGTGTCGGCAGGGGGTGATCGGTCATTCTGTGGGCTCCTTGTTGAGTGCCTTCAGACGTTTTTGGCCGGGCACTGGCGCCTTGCGCCGAACCTGGACTGCCGCCGGTTCAACCGGCCGGCACGTACATCGCGGTTTGAACCGTGGCCGACCGCATCATACGGCTAACGACGGCCACTTTGCTTCTGGCCAGCTGGCACTCACCCGGCGAGCGCCCTGTGCCAGCCACCGATACAGACGCCGGAGATGGACTTCGGCGTCGATATCGGGGACAGAACGATGGGCATCTACACCACACCCTACGGCGTGGGGGTGCTGGTCGCCGCCGCCGCTGCCGAAGTGGGCGTCGGACCCGCGGCTTCAGCAGTTGCAGCCTCTTCGGCCGTGGCGGTCGGAGTGGGCGTGCCGGGACCGAGTGTCACGACCGGGGGCGGGGTTGTCGCTGCGGGTGCAGCAGTGGCAGCCGGAGGCGGTGCTGTAGCTACCGGTGCGGCAGTCGCAACCAACCCGGCCGCGGCGGTCGGAGTAGCTGTCGGAATAACCTCCACAAGCGGCAGGTCGCTCACGTCCGCAGAAGTCACAACGACATCGTCGAAGTAGGTGTGCCCGCCGTTGCCACCGACATTCATCCCAACCGAACCGGCCAAATTCGTTTCGGAGGGGTCCACGTGGTCGATGAGCACCAGGCCGTCCAGTGATACGACGATTCGACTCCCGACTACAGCGACGGCCAGGTCGTGCCACACGCCCATTTCGGCAACGATGAATGCATTGGCCAGGATCCCGGTTTCGCTCCGCAGTACAACCTCGCTCCCCCCTGAATTGAACCAGACGGTATACGCACCACTCGGATTTTCGCGAACGGTCATCGTGGGGCCATGGTCAAGCCACTTCGATCGCATGGTGAACCGGTAATCCGACCACAAAGCCTCCGTCCTGTACCCGAAGTAGATATCACCGATCGCACTAAGAACACTCTCCGGCCCATCGGGTTCGACGGTGGAAACCCGAATGGAGCACCTTTCTCCCGACGCACGGTACCTGCTCGAAATCGCCGCCATGGGTGGTGCCGACACTGACCACGCCCTGCTCAAGACCCTCTTCGACCAGTCGATGCGCACCGACTTCGAAGCGTCGCTGAGCGAACTCGTAAACGCCCACTATCTCGAGGTTTCCGAAGGCGAACCCGCCAGGATCCGGTCGACCAGCGAACTTGTGCGGCAGACCGTCGCATCAACTCTGCCATCCGCCGAAAGGGCCCGCATCCACGCCGACATGGTGGAATCGCTGGTCGCCCGACCAACCGGCCAGCACCCCGAGCTGACCCTGGAAATCGCTCGTCACGCAGTGCAGGGGGTCGATCGGCTCGGCAACGACCGGGTAGCCGGATACTGCCTGGCAGCTGCAGAGATTCTCGCCTCGCAGTTCGACTGGGCCGGAATCGTCGACGTACTCAGGTCGGGTCTCAGCCTCATCGGACCGGAGACACCCCCCAAACTGAAGGCCGACCTGCACGCCGCATACGGCATGGCCCTGGTCAGGTCGCGTGACACCTTCGTCGAGGTCGAGGCCGTGCAATCGATCGGACAGGCAATGGACTACTACATCCACGCCGGATCCCCGGACCGTGCACTGCAGGTGGCCCAGTTTCCGTTCGCAGCTGTGCCGGGCCGTATCGAAGCGATAAAGCTCCTGGAGAAGGGACTGGAACTCGCCGCCGGTGATCCGCTGGCAACAGCCGGCCTCCTCAACCGGCTGTCGGTATTTGCCTCCATTTCGGAAGGTGATTCCGAAAAAGCCACAGCCCTGTCCGACCGCGCGCTCGCAATGGCTGAGGAATCTGGCGACCAGTCGATGGTTGCCGTGGTGCTCTCCGGTCGGACCCGCCTCGAATCCTCGATGTTCGAGAGCGAAAAAGCCATCGAGACCGCAACACGCGCACTCGAAATCGCCAGCGTTCATTCCATCGATTCCACCGCCTCCTTCAACGCCCACCTGTCGGCCGCCCATGCAGCCATGTTCCTGGGCAGGACCGATGACGCCACTCACCTGATGAACGCAGCCGTCAGGGCCACCCGGGCATCCGGAGACATCCAGCGGCAGGTCGGCGCGCTGTGGCTTGGTATCAGGCTGACCATGGATCGGGGCGATTTCGATACCGCGACCGATCTGAGCGAGCAGGCGTTCGCGGTGGCCCCCCGGTCAACCGGCGTCCTCGCATTGCGGGCCTGGATCGAATACGAACGCAGTAATCCGGCTTCGGGAGGCGAATTCCTGGAACAACTCCACTCGATCGAAGCCGTATCCCGGTCGAACGCAGTATTTGGCCTGACGCCGTGGGACTTGAAGTGCCAGGTACTCGGGTACGTCTATCAGATAACGGGCGACCATTCCATGCTCACCGAGGCCGAAGCCGTCGCTGCCGGCCGCGCGGCCGGGCCTGACGGCAACCTGTTTCAGCAGTTCACCGGCTTCAACGCCGTGGCTGCGCTCGCTGCAATTTCCGGCGACAGGTTCCGGGCCGCTGCGCTGCTCGCCGAATACGAGCGTGTGGCAGCTCAATACGATGTTCCCGACCTCTTCGCGCTCGCAATTGCCGGCCTTCACCGCACGCTTGGCGATACCCGGAAGGCCACCGACTTCTACGAGCGGGCCCTTGAATACAACAGGAAGAGCGAGTTCGCTCTCATGTCTGCCTACGCGAGCTTCGATTTTACGGGCATGTTGATCGACATCGGTGATGCGAAAACCCTCACCAGGGCGAGAAACGTGTTGCACACCGCCATCGGCCTTGCCA
>JASLNQ010000083.1:8122-8402 GCA_030745955.1 Dehalococcoidia bacterium
CCACCCGGCGACACCTTGCGCCCCATGTCGACCGTCTCACGCAACTGCTCCATCGGCTAACCGCAGTCGAACGCCGGCAACGCCTCGGTTTTGCAGGCCTGTCGAACCGGGAACGCGAGGTCCTTTCATTGATCGCAGCCGGCAAGACGAACAGCGATATTTCCGACCGGCTGGTAATCAGCGAAAACACGGTTCAGCGTCACGTTGGAAACATTCTCGACAAGCTCGATGCGACCAATCGGACACAGGCCGCGAGTTACGCCCGCGACCACGGCCTGGT
>JASLNQ010000084.1 GCA_030745955.1 Dehalococcoidia bacterium
CGTGCTGCGACCAAGGGTGTCGCTGGCTGGCGAATTGCTGATGCTGGCCGCCCTGGCGGTTGTGGATATCGCCGAATCGTACGGAATCGACACCGGGATCAAGTGGCCCAACGACGTGCAGGTCAATGGGAAAAAACTGGCGGGTGTCATTGCCGAATCGGTCTCCGGACCCGCCGGCGGCTCAGGCGAAGACCACAACACCGAAAACAACGCCGTCCCGGTCCTCGATAATCGGTCCAGCCACATCACGGCGGTAATAGGAATCGGTTTGAACGTCAATTTCGTGCCAGCAGACCACGCAGGCACTGCTCCGGGATCGACAAGCCTGGCCGCAGAACTCGGGCGGCAAATCAATCGATCTGAAACCTTCGAGAAGCTCGTGCGATCGCTCAATGACCACTACTCCGGCATTACGGCTGGTGGAAGCGTCATCCCTGCCTGGCGGCAGAAACTCACAACCCTGGACCGCAGGGTGACGGTTGTAAGCGGAGAGCCGGGAAACACCTCGGAGTTGCACGGGCTGGCGCACGACGTCGATTCCAGCGGACGCCTGATCGTGCGCGATGAAAACGGCCGCGACTGGCCGGTGGCTGCCGGTGAGGTCACCGTCCGGGAGATCGAGTGACGGAGGCTTCGGACCCAATGGCCCGGAAATCACGAATCAGCATCAGGCTTCAGCCCAGGGCTTCGCGTGATGAAGTGTCCGGCTGGAATGACGAGGGAGCACTGCGCGTGCGGGTCAAGGCACCGCCCGTCGATGGAGCCGCAAACACCGCACTTATCCAGCTCCTTGCCAAACGCCTGGGAATCGCCAGGAGCAACGTATCGCTCGTATCGGGTGCGTCCTCCCGCAGCAAAACCGTTGAAATTACCGGTGTTTCAGACGATGATCTGTTTAGAAAATTCGGGGTGCGCCCAGGGCCTCGGCCACGATAAACAGCGTGAAGACGATAATCATCGGGCTGATATCGATCATGCCTATTCGCGGGATGAGCTTCGAGGCCGGGACCATCACCGGGTCGGTGATCTGGTAAAGCAGCTGGACGATCGGGTGCCGGCGTGCGTCAGGGAACCAGGATGTGAGTGCCCGGGCAATCACCAGTAATGCGAATATCTCGAGGATCAACCCGATAAATTCAAGGACCGACCCGTTCATTTGCCACCCGCCAGCTCTTCGCCCCGCTCGAACGCCGTGCGCACCGCGTCTGCGATAACCGCCCTGAATCCACCGTTTTCAAGCGCGGCCAGGCCCGCCGCCGTAGTACCCCCCGGCGAAGTGACCATATTGCGCAGTTCTGCCGGGTGCTTGCCCGATTCGCGCTGGAGCGCCGCACTGCCGAACACCGTTTGCGATGCCAGGTGGCGCGCCACATGTACGGGTAACCCGAGTTCGACCCCGGCGTCGGTAAGCGCCTCGATGAACACGAACACATAACCCGGCCCGCTGCCGCTCATGGCAGTTGCGATATCGACGCTCTTTTCGTCTGCGAACTTCAACTCGTCGCCGATGGCGTTCAACATTCCCGCCACGAAGTCCTGCGTCGCATTGGCAACATCCTCAGACGCCGTCCACGCAGAAATCCCCTTGCGGATCTGGGCCGGGGTATTCGGCATCACTCGAACGAGCCTCGTGTGATTCAGCTTGAGGCCGATCGAATGCATTTTCACTCCGGCCATGATCGAAAGGACCGTCTGGTTCGCCTCAAGGGCGCCTTTCAACTCGTCGGCCACCGCATCCAGCTGCTGGGGCTTCACTGAAAGCACGACGATGTCGGCACCGGCAATTGCTTCCCGGTTGCTGGCGGTCACCTCGACCGCGAGGTCGTTCTTCAGTGACTCACGCCGGGCCTCGAACGGCTCGCCAACGATGATGCTGGCGTCGATACCAGCATCCTTAACTCCGGCGATAATGGCCTGTGCCATCACTCCGCCGCCAATGAATGCGATTCGCATATTCGTAAGTCGTGTTCAGGAAAGCCCGGTTGGAAGCACACAGCCCGAAACTACGGGGTGTGCTACCCGATTATACGGACGGGCGGCAGCAGAATTCCCGCGGTTCCAGTGCTCCATTCGGGTGACTCACTGTCCGCGATATGGGGTCAACTGGCGCCCCGTTAGCCCACCAGGCCCCTCCGGGAAGCAAGCGAAGATCCCAGCTTCAGCGCTTCGACCATGCTCGTTTCGCCAGCGATACCCATACCGGCGATATCGAACGCGGTGCCGTGGTCGACCGAGGTGCGGAGGAACGGCAGACCAAGGTTCACCGTGACCGACTCCTCGACACCAAAGACCTTGATCGCGATGTGTCCCTGGTCGTGGTACATCACCAGCACCACGTCGTACGTTCCCGCCGCCGCCTGGTTGAAGATCGAGTCGGCCGGGTGTGGCCCCGTGGCGTCGATACCCGCCGCCCGCGCCTCGGCCACGGCAGGTGCGATCTCCCGGGCCTCCTCGTCGCCAATCAGGCCGTTGTCCGATGCGTGCGGGTTGAGGGCCGCAACCGCGATCCGCGGGTTGGCGAATCCCCACTCGTTGAAATGCTTCTGCGTTAGCCGCAGGGCGGTCATGATGTTCTCGGTCGTCACGTACTTGCACGCTTCGGCCAGTGGCTTGTGAGTCGACAGGTGCATGCACCGCAGCGGCCCGCTCACCAGCATCGTCGCAACGTAGCTTGATCCGGTCAGGCGCCTGAACACCTCCATGTGGCCGGTATCGGCGCTGCCACCCATGTGCCACGACTCCTTGTTCACAGGCGCAGTCACCATGCCGGCAACCTGCCCGGCGATGCACATCTTTGCCGCCTCCTCGACCCAGAGGTGCGATGCAGCACCAGACCCGGCATCGTGCTGCCCCACCGGGAACTGCGTGCCCTCCCAGTCGCCGGGCGAGACGATCTCTATCGTGCCCGGTTCGCCTTTCGCCTCGGCCGGATCTTCGACGCCGACCGCAGTATCGGCCGACCCGATCGCAGCCAGCGCCGTTTTCACGTCGAGGACCGTACCGACCAGCACTGGCCGCACAAGGTCGTACATTGAACGGTCCTGGAGCGACTTGACGACCACCTCGGGTCCGATTCCAGAGGGATCGCCGATCGTTACTGCGAGCAGGGGCTTGTCTGTCATCTGTGTGATTTTCTTCTGGATTTGCTGACGATACGGAAGGGATTCTGCGGACGTACAAAAATCCCGACCGGTTTGAGTAGCTAGGTTAGCGCACAGTCGGTTGATTTAGCGCGCACCAGCCCTGTCGCAGGTATGAAACCGACCCGTGAGAGCCAGCGACGATGGCCGGAGAAAACCAGCCACTAAAAAGGCCAAAAAAGTCGGCCAACATAAAAACCGGACGGATATTTCCGCCCGGCTTTCACACTTTGCGATTCAGGGCCCTAGCACTTGCTGTACCCGCAGGCGAGGCACTTCAGGCACCCCTCGATGTGGGCCACCGCCGACGAACACTCGGGGCAGAGATCGCTCGCTGGTGCGCTTACCGTGACTGCAACCTTCTGCTGGTCGTCGAGGATCTGGACCGACTGTGCCATTGGCATGCCCAGGTCTTTCGTCGATGGCGGGTTGAACATCTCGGCCTGGCTCGATTCCCCCTCAGTCAACTCGTCCTGGGTCGGCAGGGCAGATGCCTCCTGGGTTATCCGGTCGAGCACGGAAGCAATGGCGTCGGGGACTGAACGGATCATCACGCCGTCGTCCCATGCCGGGACATCGGTGATGCCGCGCAACTGTTCCGAAACGTCGACTGGGTCGATACCCGAACGCAGCGCCAGCGAGGCCATTCGTGAAACGGCCTCCGCCATCGCAGCATCGTTTCCACCTGCCTTGCCATGGGTTGCAAACACCTCGAACGGGCGGCCATCAACCGACATGTTGATTGTCACGAACAGGTTCCCGCGACCAGTGCGGACACGACGGGTAATGCCATGTAGTAACGCCGGCCGGTCGGATGGAGTGATGTACTGCGGAATAGCGCCTGCCTCAGCCTCAACGGCAACATCGGTCTGAGGAGCGTCAGCAGCGGCGCCTTCGGTTGTACCGGTCGTCAGCACTTCCTTTTCACGGGAGCCCGCGCGGTAAACGGTGATGCCCTTGCAGCTGGATTCCCAGGCCAGCAGGTAAGCGTCCTCAACGTCCTCGACTGTCGCTTCATTGGGGAAGTTGATCGTCTTGGAAATACCGGCGTCGGTGCTCTCCTGGAACGCAGCCTGCATGTGCACATGGTCCCGCGGCGAAATGTCGGAGGCCACGTGGAACAGGCGCTTCACATCGTCGGGCACCTCGTCGCGGTCCTGTAGTGAACCGCCGTTTGACAGGTACTCCAGCAGGTCGTCGCTGTAGAAACTGCGCTCACGGGCAATCCGCTCGAAGTTCCTGTCGACGTAGTAGAGAGTCTGTCCTTCAAGGATGTTCTGCTTCCGGAAGGCCAGCGAGAAGATCGGCTCGACACCGCTGGACGCACCGGCGATCATCGAGATCGTACCCGTCGGTGCCACCGTCAGGCGGCAGGCGTTTCGGTACGGCCTCTCGCCCCGTTTCGCAGCCTCTGATTCGCGCCACGCCGGAAACGGTCCGCGCTCCTCGGCCAGTTCCAGGGATTTCTCATCCGCTTTAGTCCTGATGAACTGCATCATCCTGCGGCCCAGGTCAACGGCCTCGTCGGTGTCGTAGGGAATGCCGAGGCACACCAGCAGATCGGCGAATCCCATCACACCCAGTCCCAGCTTCCGGGTCTTATAGGTCATTTCCTTGATGGCCGGGACTGCGTACTGGTTCGCATCGATCACGTTGTCGAGCATCCGGGTTGCTAGCCGCGTAGTCGCTCCAAGACGGTCCCAGTCGATATCGGTGAGACCTGCCTCGTCCGTAACCACGAACTTCGCGACATCGATAGAGCCGAGGTTGCATGATTCGTTCGGCAGGAGCGGTTGCTCACCGCACGGATTGGTGGCGGTGATACGGCCGAGGTGAAGGACCGGGCTGTTCCGGTTGACCTCGTCGAGGAAGATCATTCCAGGTTCGCCGTTCCTCCACGCGCCATAAACGATCTTGGAGAACACCTTGCGGGCGTCCAGGCGTTCGACCTCGATCATGCCGCTGTCGAGGTCCGAGGGATCGGCGAGAGTGCGCAGCGGGTACGTCGTACCATCCCTCACTGCCTGCATAAACTCGTCGGAAGCGCCTACTGAAATGTTGAAGTTGTGGATTTCACCCTCGACCTCTTTGCAATCGATGAACTCGAGGATGTCGGGGTGGTGAATGTCCATCACGGCCATGTTTGCGCCGTCACGTTTTCCGCCCTGTGTGACGAGGGTAGAGACCGACGACAGGTGCCGCAGTACCGCTATCGGGCCACACGCCTTACCGTGGGTCGTCCTGATCCCGGCGCTCTTTGGGCGAAGTTCGGTAAGCGCAAATCCCGTACCACCACCGAACTTCTGCACCATGGCAGCATCGCGGGCGGCGCCCATGATGCCCTCCATACTGTCTTCAAGGGGCAGCACGAAACAGGCCGAGAGCGTGCCCGCACCCGTGCCCGCGTTCATCAATGTCGGCGAGTTTGGCAGGTACTCCAGGCTGGCCATCATCTGGAAGAATTTCTCTTCAAGTTCGGTTATCTCGACCGCTGTTTTTTCGTACCTCGACTCAGTGGCCGACAACGCCCTGGCCACCCGGCGGAACATACCTTCGGGAGTTTCGACGATCTCGCCAGATTCGTTCTTCTGCAAATAACGCTTGTCCAGCACAACGCGGGCATTGTCGGTAATCACTGCCGGAATAAATTCCTCGACCGGGGTTTTGCCGTTGGTGCTCATCTGCGTTTCCTGCGTAATGGTCATTTGTGAACTTTTCGTCGGTCCTGTTTAGTCTATGAATTCGTGATGCCAGCTCTGGCACTTATGCGATTACTGTCGTCGGTCAATCTGGTTGGCCAGAGTGGCTAGTCTGGCCACAATAGCCGTCAGCCGTGCCTTGCTCTGCGGCGTCGGCCTCGCATGGCCAGCCGTGGAACATCGTCCTCTATCAGCCGAAGCTGGTTTTTCGAACCGTCGCCACCCTCAGCATCCGGACCGGTCAGCGCCTCCACTTCTTTAGTGAAGGAATCGACGTCCTGGAAGTCCCGGTAGACCGAAGCGAACCTGATGTAGGCCACCCGGTCGAGGATCTTCAGCCGCTCGATACACATCTCGCCAACTATGCGCGCCTCAACCTCGGCCTTCGAAAGTTTGTGCAGTTCTTTTTCTATATCCACAACCATCTTAGAAATGGCGCCGACCTCCAAGGGTCGTTTGGCACACGCAACCTGCAACGAACGTTCCAACTTCTCCGATGAAAACGCCTCGCGGCGGCCATCCCGCTTGGCGATCATCAGGGGCATTGAGTGCACACGCTCGTAGGTGGTGAACCTCGTTTCGCACCGCATGCACTCGCGCCGTCTGCGCACCCCGTCAGGCGCTTCACGCGAGTCGATTACGCGTGATTCATTGTTTCCGCAAAAGGGACAATGCATAGCCTGAGTAGTGCCAATCCTTCCGGGTCCGGGCAGGCCGCGAGGAGACACCCGCTCCGGAGCCAGGATCCTGCGATCAAAGACCGGGGCAGGGCGTTGTGCTTAACGAAAAGTTGAACACGCCGCCGCGCGGCTGCGGACACAGCCATACCCCACATTTAGTGGAGTGCACCGGAGACTACCACTATCCATAGAGTAAGTGTCAATCCCCCTCACCGACATGATTCAAAGATTTCCTCTGAAATATCCAACGCTGCAACTGCACACGCGCTCGATGAATCGCATCCACGCGACAACGCGAATATCGCGACTGATTTCGTCGCACGAATACGCCTGCAGTTCGAGGGATACATTTCCCGAAAAGCTGGGAACCGGGGTGCAAAATGAGCCCGGCGACTGATTCAGAAAGTAGAATTTGATGCAATTCTGTCGAGCGGGTGGGGGAGTTGTGCATGGGCACTCTCAGTCGGCTGATATTTTCGAAAGCCAACGAGGTATCCCGCAATGAAAAACGCCTGGGCCGTCAGAGTCGCAACAGACGAGGTCCTGCAGACCTCAGTCCAGCTGGGCGTAAACAACCTGGTCTTCTACGGCGGACCGGGCATGGGCGTGC
Source organism: Dehalococcoidia bacterium (assembly GCA_030745955.1). The sequence goes on from JASLNQ010000084.1 coordinate 7,130, forward strand.
TGCCCGGGACTGACCAGCCCCACGGTAAAGACCGCAACACCTACGAAGACTATGTCGCCTTCCGCGAGCGCGTCGAATCGTTCGGCCTGAAGATCGCCGCCTGCGAGGGCGGGTTCGTCGCCGCCGCGAAATATCACGACGTTGCCTTTGGAGGCCCCGGGCGCGACAAACTAATCGATGAACTTGCAGCCGAAATAGCCGATATGGGCCGGGCGGGCATTCCCATACTTGGCTATCACTGGATGCCGGCCTCGGTCTGGCGGTCGGGGAATACGCAGGTCCGGGGAGCGGCCGACGCTACTGCCTGGGACAGCGACTCAGATGAAATGGCACCCATCCAGGAAATTTCAATTCCCGGGCACTACGACCTCTCCCGGGAAAACATGTGGGAATGCCTCGAATACTGGATCAGGGCTATCACCCCGGTGGCAGAGGAGGCCGGCATCCGGCTGGGAATTCACCCCGACGACCCGCCCGTGCCCGAGCTGGGAGGCGTGCCCAGGCTCCTGGGCAGCTTCGACGCCTACAAACGGCTGACATCGATCGTCGACAGTCCGTCGAACGCCATCGAGTTCTGCCAGGGGACGTTCTCCGAGATGGAAGGCGAAGACATCTACGAGATGATCCGCTTCTTCGCCGGGCGGAAGAAAGTGCTGTACGTCCACTTCCGGAACGTGTCTGCCCGGGTTCCCCGCTTCAACGAAGAGTTCATCAATACGGGCTATGTCGATATGAAACGGGCGATGGAAACTTACAACGCAGCCGGTTACGACGGTGTTTTCATGGACGATCACTGCCCGCTAATTACCGGCGACACCGACTTCCCCGGCAACTGGGGCGGCTACAGGTCGAGGATCTTCGCCCAGGGCTACATCCAGGCCATGCTCGAAGCCGTAACGGGTAATCGACCGGTCTAGCCGTACCTCTCGCATCGCCGCGCCACAGCCACCCAACGCAGCCCCCCAACTGTCATGCTGAACTTGATTGGCTCTGTTGACATGATCGAAATCGGTCTCGTTTCATCGGTGTCGTAAGTGCTGGGAAAATGGAGCGTTG
>JASLNQ010000085.1 GCA_030745955.1 Dehalococcoidia bacterium
GCGGCCCGAAGCGCGACGAGCAAATCGAAAACATGCTGGTCACGGTCCGTAACATCGCCAGGGCCGGAGTCCCGATATTCGGTTACGGCTGGAACCCCTCCCAGGTCTGGCGCACGGCCCCCCAGGCAATTCGTGGCGGCGCGGTCGCCACTGCCTACGATCACGAAAGTGTGGCCGACTACCCGGACGTGCATGGCCGCGAGTACGACGCAGACGAAAACTGGGCGAACCTCGCGTACTGGATCAAGGCGGTTACGCCGGTTGCCGAGGAAGAGGGTATTCGACTCGGTATCCACCCACCCGACCCGCCAACCGATTCGCACGGTGGCCTGTATCCGGTACTGAACTCGTACGACAGTTATCGAAGGTTGCTGGATATCGTCGATTCACCGGCCAACTCGATCGAGTTTTGCCAGGGGACGATCTCCGAGATGTCCGACTCGGCCAACGATGGGATCTACGGGTTTATCGACGAGAGGGTGCGGCGCGATCGTATCCTGTACGTCCACTTCCGGAACGTTTCCGAGCCGAACCCGGAAAAGTTCCACGAGGAGTTCATCAACACCGGGCACGTCGATATGTACCGGGCGATGAAGACCTATCACGACGGCGGGTACAAGAGCTTTTTCGTCGACGACCACGTGCCGCATACGCACGGCGATACGCAGTGGGGGCATCGTGGCAGGGCGTTCGCAATGGGCTACATGCAGGCAATGATCGAGGCGATAGCGAAGCAGGCCTAGAAGGAGCGATCACGATTAGCAAGCTATTCAGCCCTCTCGAAATTCGTGGCGAAACTATCCCGAACCGCGTCTTTTACTCACCGATGTGCGAGTATTCGTGCGACACCGACGGTCTTGCCACAAACTGGCACATGGTCCACCTCGGCTCGAAGGCGGTTGGCGGTGCTGCACTCGTGATGAGCGAGGCCACCGCGGTTACCCCGGTGGGCAGGCTGACGCCGAGTTGCCCGGGTATTAAGTCGGATGCCCACGTCGATGCATGGCGCCCCATCGCGGAGTTCATTTCTAGCCAGGGATCTGTACCCGGAATTCAAATCGCCCACGGCGGTCGCAAGGCGGGTCACTCCGAGCCGTAGAACGGTCATCGGCGTCTCGCTGAGAACGAATGTGGATGGCAGATCGTGGCCCCGAGCACCATTCCTTTTAGCAGTGCCTTTGGTTTGCCGAATAATAGCTGTATTTAGTATTTATGTAGCTTTATTTTTTTACGGAGTGTCAAGCATTAACCGGAATTTCAAGGTCTGTACAATGTCGGCGACCCAGAACGGCATGAATACGGAAATACACGATCCGCTGCCTGGACCGGCAGTGCGCGTCGTTCGCAAACGCGTGAGTCCCCTGATGCTGATGGCGTTCGCGAGAAGTCCGAAACGGTTTTGCCGGTTCTGGTCGCCCCGGTGGGACGGGCCTCTGACAGGACGCAAGAAGAAACTGGCGAATACGAGATCCCACCATTTCGTCGACGTGATAGAGCGGGTGATAGGACCTGAAAGGACTGATGGCAACCGGAAAGTGCAGCTCCTGAAACGGGGTATTGGCTGACCGGTTCAACAAACTTTGTTCGACGCGCTGAAATACAAAGACTTCCAGTGGATATGGCTGAGCCAGACGGCCCATGCATTCGCTCTCTGGGCGCAGATGGTGGCCCTGCCCCTGCTGGTCCTGGAGATCACCGACAACAGCGCTGCGCAACTGGGTGGAGTGATAGCCGTCAGGACGGTACCGACGCTCCTGGTGGGGCCGTGGGCGGGTGTAGTTGCCGACTGGTTCGACCGTCGGGCGATCCTTATCGCGACAAAGTGGGCGAACCTGGCGCTGAGCATCGCCATCGCGTTGCTGGTCGCATCGGGTCGCGTCGAACTCTCGCATGTGTATCTGTGGATGTTCCTCCGGGGCGCGACGCAGGTGTTTGACCAACCCGCCCGCTATTCGATGATCCCGTCGATTCTCCCCGGCAACCTTGTCACCCAGGGCATGGCACTGCTCAGCTCCACCCAGAACTTCATGCGGATCGCAGGTGCGACTGGTGCCGGTTTCATCGCCGAATACCTTGGGCTCGGGTGGACGTTTTCGATTATTGCGGTTGCGGCGGTAGCGGGCTTACTCACCACGTACCAGATTCACACCGCTTCGAACGAGCGGGCGGGGAAATCCGGTTTCAGAGGCATGACGTCCGGGCTGATCGAAGGCGCGAAGTACTCAACAGAGAATAAGACAATCCGGGGTGTGTTGATCGCCTCCCTGGTTTACTTCACGTTCGGCATGTCGTTTATGCAGGTGTTCGCTCCTCTGTTCGCCGTGCAGATCCTCGAGATCGGGCGGGATGGCCTGGGAATAATGTTTGCACTGACGGGTAGCGGGGCACTGGTTGCCTCACTGGTCATCGCACGCACCAATCCGTCGCGACTCGGCCTGGTACTGCCGGTTACTGTTATTGCGGTTGGAGCTACCCTGGCCCTGTTCTCGTTGGCCACCTACTTGCCGAGACCGCTCGGGCTGTTCCTGCCAATGGCCCTCGTGACGGTTGTCGGTGCATTCCAGACCTCGTTCATGGCACTGAGCCGCTCGGTGATGGTCCAGTCGTCGCCACAGGATATGCGGGGGCGAGTCCTCGCGTTCATCTCGATGGACCGCGCCATGATGGCAGCCGGCGGCGCCCTGGGCGGAGTGCTATCAGCAGTGTACGGAGCCCAGCCGGTCCAGATCGTTTTCGGAGCTGTTTGCGCCACCGGCGGTCTAATCGTCCTCCTTTCACTGCGTGATTTGAGAACGTTCAGGACCGTCGAGAAACCCGAAGAGCCAGAGACACCTCGGGCGGTACCCGCAGGACGCCCCGGGTGAACAGGCCGTCGGAAGATGGAAGCAACGGCGACCTGAACAAGGGGATTAACCGAGGTCGATATCATCGGTCCTGTCAGAACTCAGCGTCGGGGCAGAATAGCTTCGTTCCTCATTAGCCGAGTGATCTGAGGTGGGTCGCGGTGTTCGCGACCGCACTCACACGTCCCGAGCGCAGTCATCGGAGCCGAGGGATCTGGGGTGGGTCGCGTGTCCTCAAGAAGGAACCACCCACACCCTAACCCTTTGCGTTTGCTCCGGTCGTGCGAGGCGCACTCGGTCGCGCGTCGCAACTCCGCGGGGCACGCCCGGGCGAGGGAGAGGGGATTCTTGGGCCACGTTGTCGTTCGGTCTGTTCCTACGCTGGTTGGGTAAGAAAACAAAACAATCGGCAATTCCTTACCTCTCTGGTAGACTTATTGGAAGTTCGAAATTACCCTGAATTGATCTCGATTCGATCACGTACCAGTCAGTATTCACCGGGGAGCGCTGAGGCTCCCCGAGTTTTTGGAGATGCCGATGGCCGACACCGCAGTGCTCGGACAAGAAACTGTTATCGAGGCGCTGAAAGACGTTTACGACCCGGAAATTCCGGTCAACGTTGTCGACCTTGGTCTGATCTACACGGTGGAAGTTGCCGACGGGGACGTCCACGTCGAGATGACGCTGACTGCACCCGGCTGTGGGATGGGGCCGTACATCGCCCAGCAGGCCGAGTGGCGCATCGCCGAGATCGACGACGTTGAGGATGTCCAGGTTGATATAGTATTCGACCCGCCCTGGATCCCCGACATGATCACCGACGACGGCAAGCGCCTGCTCGGGATCGACTAACCAACTCGGATATCAAAACCGGTCCGTCGGCGACTTTTCGCGGTCGCGGGCGGCCAGAATCAGACCATGAGCTCACCCAGAAAACTGACCCCACAGGAAGAAGCCCGGCTCGCGCAGGTACGCGAGAATTTCCAGGAGCGACGGCGCGTAACAGAGTCGCTGGAAGGGATTGGCACCCGCATCGGCGTTTATTCGGGTAAAGGCGGGGTTGGCAAGACGACGGTCGCCGTGAACCTGGCGGTGACCCTGGCCGCGCAGGGCAAGGAGGTCGCCCTTTTCGACTGCGATATCGACTGCCCTAACGTCACCCGAGTGCTCCGGCTCACCGAGGGCCCGGTGCAGGAGGGCGTCAAGCTGGTCCCGCCGGCCCGGTTTGGCGTGAGGGTGATGTCGATGGCCTTCTTCCAGGAAAACGAAGAGGAGGCCATCATCTGGCGTGGCCCCATGGTGCATAACGCTATCAACCAGTTCCTGCACTCGACCGAATGGGGCAACCCCGACTATATGATCGTCGACCTTCCACCCGGGACGTCGGACGCCCCGCTCACCGTGATGCAAACCTTGAACCTCGATGGGTTCGTAATCGTCACGACGCCGCAAGAACTGGCGATCCTCGATGCAAAACGCTCGATCAACATGGTCAGGAAGATGAACCTGAATGTATTCGGAATAGTCGAGAACATGTCGGGGGGCGTGTTCGGTACTGGCGGTGGACAGGCGCTGGCTGAGGAGATGGGTATCCCGTTCCTCGGTTCGACCGACATGCGAGCGGAGTACACCAACTCGACGGGACCTGCGGCGCTGGAGTCGGATGACGTAACAGCCGAGTACACCACGATTGCTGAAAAACTGCAGGTGCGCATCGCTGCGGTGCAGGCCGGTTAGCGTTCGCCTGTGTGGCGATTGCAGTTGGCCGGGTTGCTCGCTGCCCGCCGTTAGTTACTGATTACTCGCCGCTCTGCAACAGTACTGCGACTGTCTCCTCAAGGGTCCGGTTCGGATCTACCGTGCCGACCCTTTCGTGTCCGATCGGCGAATCGGCGATTTGCTGGAACGTTTCGGCGGCGCCCATGTGGATCATTGGCGTGGTGCCCGCTTCCTCGAATGTCGCGGCGATTTCCTCCATCTCGCCTATCCAGCGGAATGCGCGGGCCGAAATCGCCTTCACACCCTCCATCGCGGCCAGGGTCTCAGCCTTGCTGCCCAGCATCTCCTGGACCAGGTTTTCATAGAGTCCAAGCGATTTCGCCGTCATCAGCGTCGCTGCGTATAACGCGTTCGTCCCCTTGGTGATCGCGGCGTAGCACATCTTAAGCCCCGAAGCCCTGCCGATGGGGCCGTCCAGCACCGGTACCGTGATCCCCTTGCCATCGAGTTCGCCAAGAATGGAAGCATGTTCACCCGAGGCGTAGATCCGGGGTACGGCACCGTTCCTTGGAGTACCGCCGATGATCCCACCGTCGATAAACCTGCCGCCCGCCGCGGTGATTATTTCGCCGATCTCGACACCGCTAGCGGGAGAGACCGCGTTGCAATCGGCGACCGCGACCGTCGAATCGGTGCGCACGATCGATTCGGCCACGTCCTGCGCGAATGAGAGGGCCTCGGACGGCACGAGTATCGATAGGATGAGGTCGCACGCCCGCACGAGGTCATCGAGCGATCCTGCGTCTTCGATACCCCACTCGGCGGCGCGCTGCACAGAGCCTTCGCTACGGCCATCGAGCGCGGTCATCACTCTGAGGCCGTGTTGCCTGAGGACCCCGCCAACTCCACTTCCCATGTCGCCGGGGCTCATGATTCCTACGGTTTCAACTGCCATTGGGTCCCCCTGTACTACGAGTCCTGACTATGACCGGAACTTTACTGCGGTCCTGCTACCCGCCGAGAATCTCGAACCATATCTTGGTCGAACTCATGACGTAAAACGCCCGGTCACGTGACCGGGCGTTGTTCTTCGAGCCATCGACGAGGAGATGTTAGCCCTTTACGGTGGCCGCTATCGCGTTGCCGACCAGTTCGGCCTCGCCTTCTCCAAGGCCAAACACGTGGAGGGTGAGTCGCGACTCACCTTCTGGCACGCGGGTCCAGATCGGCGGGTCACCGTCACGGAGCTTCTCGACAAGGTCCTCGTTGGTAAACCCTACGACGTCGGGGTCCAGGCTGATGAAAACACCGAACGGTTGGTGGGCTTTAATGTTCGTGTTCAACTCGGCGGTGACGCCGGGTATGCCTTTCAGGGGAGCAATGATCGCCTGTGACTGGGTCTCGGCGACGCCCAGGCGCTCTTCGTGGTTCAGGGTCATCCAGCGCCGGACGGCCGCCACGACTCCCATGATTTCCTGCCGGTCGATCTTGTGGGGTCGCCCAATGCCCCGAATGCGCCGCGTTTCGTATCCAACGAACGAATGGCGGCTGATGGCGTCGATGACTTCCTTCGTGCCAAGGGCGAAGCCGGTCGAGTGCGGCGCCCCCATGTACTTGGCGGCGATGCACTGGAAGTCGGCACCCATCTTGACGTACTTGCCGAAATTTTCCAGCGGGTATATCTGACCGGCGGCGTCGACCGAAATGGGTTTCCCGGCGGCATGGGTTATCTCAATGACCTGCTCAAGGGTGAGCACGTGGGGATCGGTCGGGTTCTGCTCGTAGACGACGTAGTGGACAGCGGCCGTGCGATCGGAGATGGCGTTTCTCAGGTCGTCCTCGGTGGTGCCGTTTTCGTCGCCAAACTCCACCAGCGTTGCACCGGCCATTTCCAGGCAGCGGTCGTACCAGTAACGCTGGCGTTTCTGGATCAGGATTTCGTTCGGCATGCCGGTTGTGTCGGGCAGTTGCTGAATCTTGTCATCATCGGTTCCGGCCATGAATGCAGCCGTAGAAAGGGTCAGCGCCGAACCCGCGCCCGACGTAATGTACGCTGCTGGGACACCGAGCATCTCGGCGATCCGGTCACCGGCTACCTGCTCCAGTTCGATGAGGGGGATGAACGCAGAGTCTGCGGCATCCATGGCCTCCTTGACTTCGGCAACCGGTGTCGAGCCCCCGAGCAGCGTGACGCTGCCGGTCGCGTTGATAACCGGCGTGGCACCCATTTCTTTGTAGATCGCTCCCCAGTTTTCGGTCGTCACGGCGGGGTCCTTTCAGGCTCGGCCGGGCTCGGGTAAAGCCCCGGTCAAACAATGTGTTAGCTCATTTGCACAGAACAGCGAATCGGTATGAGTCTTCTGCGGTGGCAAATATACCGCCTGCAGGCTGCTGCGTGCACCTGTTCGCCGGTCAATGAACAGATTTAGCGATCACACGCGGGGTCTGGCAAGTTATTATTCACAGTCTTATTCGCACCTGGGGGCTGGATACGGGTGCGGGTGCGTGGTGCCCTGGCGGATTGGAAGCGTGCGTACGCCTCAACAGGGCTGATCAGAAGATAAGTTAACAATGGGTGATAGCGAACAGGTTTCGGTAACGCTGCAAACGGGAGCGGAGGTGCGCGTCGATGCGTGGCCGGGGCCGGGTACTGCGCTACCGGTGGTGATCGCCGCGCCCGGGACGTCGGCCGACGACTGGGACGAATTCACTTCCCGCCTGGTGGCCTCGCGCTCTCCGGTGCTTGCCGGGGTGTCATCTGCGCTCGAGCTGTTGCTGCTTATCTGGGAGATCGGCGAACCGGTCCTGCTGCTCTCGCAGGGAACGACCGCGGCCACCTGGGCCAACGAAGTCGTCGGTTCTGCGCCCGGGGCAGTTACAGCTCTCGCCGTTTGCGATGGCAATATTCCAGTGAAAAGCATCGGTGGGATGCACGCTGTTCCGACCCTGATCCTGCGCGGCCGCCAGGGCAAACTGCAGAGCCATGAAGATGCCGTGCGGCTGCATGCCGCGATACCCCGTTCAATGCTGATAGAGCCCGAGGACTGCGACGATTTTCCGGCAAAAGACAACCCCGACGCAGCCGCCGCCGCGCTGAACCTTTTTATCGCCGAGTCGGGACGGTTGACGGACGATTACTCGGATTCTGAACCCGTCGACCCGAAATCCTGAGTGCCGCGTTATCGCTACGTGCGGTTGGCTGGAGTTGAGGGCAGTAATGGCAGGCCATCGACTCCGACGTGGTGGCGCTCCAGGGTCCCGGCGTCCTTAACGGTGACATAGATGTCGCCGGAACCCTGTGGACCGAATGCAACATTTGTGGGTTGCTCGCCACCAACCGGGATCCGCCGGGTAACGTTTCCGCTGGTGTCGATCACAGTTACGTCGCCCTGCCCTACAACCGAGCAGTACAGGTCTCCGTCGGTTGCCACAGCCAGGCCATCGCCACCCGTGAAGCCATTGTTGCCGGGTGTTTTTGTCCGATCTACGAGATCGGCAAAGTTCTGCCTGGGGCCGAGTGTGCCGTCGCCGTTCCACTCGTATCGATAGACCAGGCCGTTGGCAGTTGCGGTCACGTACAGCGCGCTGTCTTTGC